>NZ_JBICZA010000009.1:67838-255545 GCF_043201585.1 Streptomyces sp. NPDC048297 | reverse complement strand
CCCACCCACCCCATACGACAACGTCGGCCTTCAAGACCACAACCGGGTCTTGAAGGCCGACGTCACGCTAGGCCCCGGAATTAACCAACGGCATCCGGGCCCGTACCGGGCCCCGGCCGCGCCACCGGCCGGGGCGGCCACGCCCTACCAGCCGGGGGCGGCCTCGCCGCCGTCGTCCCGGAGGATCTCGTGGTGGTAGTTCTCCTCGTTCAGGTGCCGCGCCCCGGCGCCGCACTCGATGCCGAGCCAGCCGAACTCCGACATGGACAGCACCTCGGCCACCGGCGTCCCCTCGGGGAGCGCGGCACAGGAAGGCCAGGTGGGTGGGGTCGGCGTAGAGCCAGGCGGGCCGGTAGGCGTCCAGCTCGTCGAGGATCTTGTCGACCATCGCCGGGGGCGTGGCCAGGATGTCGTGCGCGACGGACAGGACGAGCGTCCCGTCGGGCAGGGTGCGGTCGGCGAGGGTGGAGAGCGGGGTCGCGCACCCCACGTCCGAGCAGTTGGGGGCGGCCAGCCGGGCCACCCTGCGGTCCTCGGCGCCGAGCAGCCGCTCGCTCAGGGCCGGATGGGCGCGGGCGGTGACCGCCATGCGCTCGGCGAGGAGGGGCCGGTGCACCACGGTGGCCAGACGGTCACCGGTGGTTCCGGAACTGCTGCTGGTGTACGTCAGTTCCGGCAGGGATTCCGCGTGATTCACCACGCGCGCCGGAAAACCACGACGGAAATCCGCCTTGGTCGTGAACGGGAGTTTCCGGAATGCCTCCGGATCGTCGACGGACAACGTGCCGGAGGGGGCCAGACCCTCCTGGTCGTCGAGGTCGCGATAGAAAGGAAGGACACGGTAGGCGAATTCCGCTTCCGTGCATGCCGCCGACAGTGACATGGATAAGTGCGCTGACACAATTCCCCCAGGAGCTGAATTGGATGATCGCGCTCAGAACGTTCCGGTGAGCACCGCCGCGGTCATCGCGGGATCCGCGTTCCCGCCGGAGGCGACGCACACCACGGGCCCCGCCCCCGCCGGGGGGACGTGGCGCCCGCGCAGCAGAGCCGCCGGGGCTACCGCTCCCGACGGCTCCACGAACTGCTTTCCGTGCCGGGCCGGACAGTGCAGGGCTTGGCCGATGTCGTCCTCCGAGACCGTCACGATGTCGTTGACGAGCCGGCGCACATGGGCCCAGGGCAGCTTCCCGAGCGAGGTGGCGCGCAGGCCGTCCGCCCGGGTCCGGTAGACACGCTCGGCCGGCCACACCGCCCGCTCACCCTCGGCGAGGCTCTGTGCCGCGTCCGCCGCCAGTTCCGGCTCCACGCCGATCACCGCGACGTCCGGGCGCAGCGCCTTCACGGCGACGGCCACACCGCTGATCAGCCCGCCCCCGCTGACCGGCACCAGCACGGCCGAGACCGTGGGCACCTGGCGCAGGATCTCCAGGCCGACCGTGCCCTGACCTGCGCTCACGTCCCGCGTGTCGAAGGGGTGCACCACGTGCGCGCCGGTCCGCTCGGCGAGTTCGTACGGGTGGACGTCCCGCCGCTTCGGAGGGACCAGTTCCACCGTGGCGCCGAGCGCACGCACCCCGTCGATCTTCACGCCCGGGGCGGTGTCCGGCATCACGACCGTGGCCTTCACGCCGTGCAGCGCGGCCGCGTGGGCGACCGCCTTGCCGTGGTTGCCGCTGGAGAAGGTGATGACGCCGCGGGCGCGCACGTCCTTCGGTAGCAGGGCGACGGCGTTGTACGCGCCGCGCAGTTTGAACGAGCCGAGGACCTGCAGATGTTCGGCCTTGAGCAGGAGGTCCGCCGGCTGTCCGGCGGACCCGCCCGGGTGGCGCTCGGAGGCACGTCGAGGGGCCGTACGGGCGTACGGCGGACCAGCCCGGCGATGCGCATCGCGGCGCTCACGATCTCGTCGACCGTCACCAGGGGTAATCCCGAAGGTTCCGACATCCTCACTCCAGCCCGGCCCGATGTGTTCATGACCCATGGAACCTCATGAGTGCACGATCCGGACTTCAACCCCCGGGCATCGAATTTGCGTCGTCATGACGACGGTTCATAGTGCGCGTCGCGCGTCGCAAATATTTCACAAGTATTCCGTGTTATATTCGCGAAAGTCTTTGAGTGCTTAAATACCGGTCGAGTTCCCGGGTATGGCGCAAATGCGTCGCCGCGCGGAGCGGTCGGCTCGGGATTTCGGTCGTCACGCCGCCGCGGAGGGGATTTCCTGGCCGAAAGTGTGCCGCGGCGACGGCCCTCCCCGGGCCGTCGCCCCCACCGATCGCTCCGGCGGACCGGCGTCAGTCCGACGGGCGCGGACCGGCGTCAGTCCGACGGGTTGGCGTCCCGCAGCAGGCAGGTCAGCCGGGCGCTGCACACGCGGCGGCCCTCCTCGTCGCTGATCACGATCTCGTACGTCGCCGTCGAACGCCCCCGGTGCACGGGTGTGGCCACGCCGGTGACCATTCCGGAGCGGGCCCCCCGGTGGTGCGTGCAGTTCAGGTCCACACCGACGGCGAGCTTCGAGGGTCCGCCGTGCAGCATCGAGCCGACCGAGCCCAGGGTCTCGGCGAGGACGGCGGAGGCGCCGCCGTGCAGCAGTCCGTACGGCTGGGTGTTGCCCTCCACCGGCATCGTGCCGACGACCCGGTCCGCCGAGGCCTCTGTGATCTGCACGCCCATCCGGGCCCCGAGGTGCCCCGCCGAGAACAGTGCGGGCAGGTCGACTCCCAGGGTGGCGTACTCGTCGATGACCTCTTGAGGGAACTTCACTTCCTGTTGCTCACCCATGCGGCCAGGCTCCGTTCTCGTTCGTTCCCGACGGTCGGGTCGATCCGGCGGCGCTGAGCAAACGCTCAGTCGGTCGCCGATTGTTCCAGACGGACGACAACGGACTTGCTGGCCGGGGTGTTACTGGTGTCCGCGGTGGCGTCCAGCGGCACCAGCACGTTGGTCTCCGGGTAGTACGCCGCCGCGCAGCCCCGGGCCGTCGGATAGTGCACGACCCGGAAGCCGGGCGCCCGCCGGACCACACCGTCCGTCCACTCGCTCACCAGGTCCACGTACGACCCGTCGGCCACCCCCAGCGCCCGCGTGTCCTCCGGGTGCACCAGCACCACCCGGCGGCCGTTCGTGATGCCCCGGTAGCGGTCGTCCAGGCCGTAGATCGTGGTGTTGTACTGATCGTGCGAGCGCAGCGTCTGCAGCAGCAGCCGGCCCTCGGGCAGCTTCGGGTACTCCACCGGCGCCGCCGTGAAGTTCGCCTTCCCGGTGGCCGTCGGGAAGCGCCGCTCGTCGCGCGGCGCGTGCGGCAGAGCGAAACCTCCGGGGCGGGCCACGCGCGCGTTGAAGTCCTCGAAGCCGGGGACCACGCGCGCGATGCGGTCACGGATCGTCGCGTAGTCCTTCTCGAACTCCTCCCACGGCACCACGCTGTCCTCGCCGAGCACCCGGCGCGCCAGCCGGCACACGATCGCCGGCTCGGACAGCAACCGCGGGCTCGCCGGCTCCAGCCGCCCACGCGAGGTGTGCACCATGCCCATGGAGTCCTCGACGGTCACGAACTGCTCGGCGCTTCTCCCGTCCGGGCCGACCCGCAGATCGCGCTCGGTACGGCCGAGGGTGGGCAGGATCAGGGCACGCGCGCCCGTGACGGCGTGCGAGCGGTTCAGCTTGGTCGACACGTGCACGGTCAGCCGGGCCCGCCGCATGGCCGCCTCGGTCACCTCGGTGTCGGGGGAGGCGGAGACGAAGTTGCCGCCCATAGCGAAGAACACCTTCGCCACGCCGTCGCGCAGCGCGCGGATGGCCTCGACCGTGTCGAAGCCGTGCTCGCGCGGCGGCGCGAACCCGAACTCCTTCTCCAGCGCGTCCAGGAACGCCGGGGCGGGCCGCTCGAAGATGCCCATCGTGCGGTCGCCCTGCACGTTCGAGTGACCGCGCACCGGGCACACGCCCGCTCCCGGACGGCCGATGGCACCGCGCAACAGCAGGAAGTTGACGACCTCGCGGATGGTCACGACGGAGTGCTTGTGCTGGGTGAGGCCCATGGCCCAGCAGACGATGGTCCGCTCGTAGGCGAGGATCATCCGCAGGGCGTGCTCGATCTCCGCGCGCGTGAGGCCCGTCGCCGCGAGCGTCTCGTCCCAGTCGGCGGCGCGGGCGGTGGCCGCGAACTCCTCGTAGCCGTGCGTGTGCTCGCGCACGAACTCCTCGTCGACCGCGCCCCCGGTCTCCAGGATCAGCCTGTTGAGGAGACGGAACAGGGCCTGGTCGCCACCGATGCGGATCTGCAGGAACAGGTCGGTGAGCGCGGCGCCCTTCAGCATGCCCTGCGCGGTCTGCGGGTTCTTGAACCGCTCAAGGCCCGCCTCGGGCAGCGGGTTGACGCTGATGATCCTCGCGCCGCCCGCCTTGGCCTTCTCCAGCGCGGTGAGCATGCGGGGGTGGTTCGTCCCCGGGTTCTGGCCCGCGACGATGATCAGGTCGGCCTGGTAGAGGTCTTCGAGCAGGACACTGCCCTTGCCGACACCGATCGTCTCGCTGAGCGCCGACCCGGACGACTCGTGGCACATGTTCGAGCAGTCGGGCAGGTTGTTCGTGCCCAGCTCGCGCGCGAACAACTGGTACAGGAACGCGGCCTCGTTGCTGGTGCGGCCCGAGGTGTAGAAGAGGGCCTCGTCCGGGGAGCCGAGGGCGGCGATCTCCTCGGCCACGATGCCGAAGGCCCGCTCCCAGCTGACCGGTTCGTAGTGCTCGCCTCCCTCGGGCAGGTACATGGGGTGCGTGAGCCGCCCCTGCTGCCCCAGCCAGTACCCGCTGCGCCCGGCGAGATCGGCGACGGAATGCGCGGCGAAGAACTCGGGGGTGACCCGGCGCAGCGTGGCCTCCTCGGCCACCGCCTTGGCGCCGTTCTCGCAGAACTCCGCCCGGTGCCGGTGATCGGGCTCCGGCCACGCGCAGCCCGGACAGTCGAAACCGTCCTTCTGGTTGACGCTCAGCAGCGTCAGCATGGTGCGCCGCACGCCCATCTGCCGCTGGGCGATGCGCAGCGTGTGCCCGATGGCCGGCAGCCCCGCCGCCGCGTGCTGCGGCTGCGCGACCTGCGGCGCGTCCTGAACCGGATCCCCCTTGGGCGGCTTCGTCGCCATCGCCCGCTCCCCTTCGCCGGCAGAAGAAACGTAGGCAATGGATCCTGCCACGCGCCGCTGACAGCGGGGGAGGGGTGTGGGGACGGGTGTGAGAGGTGTGGGGGCTGGTGTGAGGAGAGGTGCGCGAGGGCGGGGCAGGGCGGGGCAGAGGCAGGGCGGGGACGGGGCCGGGACAGGGCCAGGATGGGGCCGGGACGGGGGCGGGACAGGGCCAGGATGGGGCCGGGACGGGGGCGGGACAGGGCCAGGATGGGGCCGGGGCGGGGCCAGGACAGGGCCGGGTCGGGGCCGGGAGAATCCGGCGGCGGGCATCCGGTGTCAGTGGGCCGTGGCAGGATCGGGGGCGTGGCAGAGACAGCAGCGAAGAAGACCGACAAGACCCCCGCAGGGGCCCGCCCCCGGCTGATGCTCATGGACGGGCACTCGCTGGCGTACCGCGCGTTCTTCGCGCTGCCCGCGGAGAACTTCACCACCGCGACCGGCCAGCCGACGAACGCGATCTACGGCTTCGCCTCGATGCTGGCCAACACCCTGCGTGACGAGGCGCCCACGCACTTCGCGGTCGCCTTCGACGTCTCCCGCAAGACCTGGCGTTCCGAGCGGTTCACCGAGTACAAGGCCAACCGCTCCAAGACCCCCGACGAGTTCAAGGGCCAGGTCGAGCTGATCGGCGAGCTGCTCGACGCGATGCACGCCCCGCGCTTCGCGGTCGCGGGCTTCGAGGCGGACGACATCATCGCCACCCTCGCCACCCAGGCCGAGGCCGAGGGCTTCGAGGTCCTGATCGTCACCGGCGACCGCGACTCCTTCCAGCTGGTCACCGAGAAGACGACCGTGCTGTACCCGACGAAGGGCGTCTCGGAGCTGACCCGGTTCACCCCGGAGAAGGTTTTCGAGAAGTACGGACTGACGCCCGCCCAATACCCCGACTTCGCCGCCCTGCGCGGCGACCCGTCCGACAACCTTCCCGGCATCCCGGGCGTCGGCGAGAAGACCGCCGCGAAGTGGATCAACCAGTTCGGTTCGTTCGCCGAGCTGGTCGAGCGCGCCGAGGAGGTCAAGGGCAAGGCCGGGCAGAACCTCCGCGACCACCTGGAGTCCGTCAAGCTCAACCGCGTCCTCACCGAGCTGGAGCGCGAGGTCGAGCTGCCGAGGACGGTCACCGACCTGGAGCGGGGCCCGTACGACCGCAAGGCCGTCGCGATGATCCTCGACACCCTGGAGATCCGCAACCCGTCCCTGCGCGAGCGCCTCTTCGCCGTCGACCCCGGCAGCGAGGATGCCGAGACGACCCCCGTCGCGGCCGACGGCGTGGAGGTGGACGGCACGGTCCTGCGCACCGGCGAGCTGGCCCCCTGGCTGGCCGAGCACGGCACCGGCACCCTCGGTGTCGCCACGGTCGACACCTGGGCCCTCGGCGCCGGCTCGGTCACCGAGGTCGCCCTCGCCGCCGCCGGGGGAGCGGCCGCCTGGTTCGACCCCGCCGAGCTGGACGAGAGCGACGAGAACGCGTTCGCCGCCTGGCTGGCCGACGCCGGCCGCCCCAAGGTGTTCCACAACGCCAAGGGCGCCATGCGTGTCTTCGCCGAGCACGGCTGGAGCGTCGAGGGCGTCGCCATGGACACCGCCCTCGCCGCCTACCTGGTCAAGCCCGGCCGCCGCACCTTCGACCTGGACGCGCTGTCCCTGGAGTACCTGCACCGCGAGCTGGCCCCCGCCGCCGCGGCCGACGGCCAGCTGGCCTTCGGCGCGGACGACGGCGCCGAGGCCGAGGTGCTGATGATCCAGGCCCGCGCCGTCCTCGACCTGGGTGACGCCTTCGAGGAGCGCCTGAACGAGGTCGGCGCCGCGGACCTCCTGCGGGACATGGAGCTGCCCACCTCCGCCCTCCTCGCCCGCATGGAGCGCCACGGCATCGCGGCCGACCGCGCGCACCTCGAAGCGATGGAGCAGACGTTCGCGGGCGCCGTGCAGCAGGCCGTGAAGGAGGCGCACGCGGCGGCCGGGCACGAGTTCAACCTGGGCTCGCCCAAGCAGCTCCAGGAGGTCCTCTTCGGGGAGTTGGCGCTGCCGAAGACGAAGAAGACCAAGACCGGCTACACCACCGACGCCGACGCCCTCGCCTGGCTCGCCGGCCAGACCGACAACGAACTGCCGGTGATCATGCTCCGCCACCGCGAGCAGGCGAAGCTGCGCGTCACCGTCGAGGGCCTGATCAAGACGATCGCGGCCGACGGCCGGATCCACACGACCTTCAACCAGACGGTGGCCGCGACCGGCCGCCTGTCCTCCACGGACCCGAACCTCCAGAACATCCCGGTCCGCACCGACGAGGGCCGCGCGATCCGCCGCGGTTTCGTGGTCGGCGAGGGCTTCGAGTCCCTGATGACCGCCGACTACAGCCAGATCGAGCTGCGCGTCATGGCCCACCTCTCCGAGGACGAGGGCCTCATCGAGGCGTTCACCTCCGGCGAGGACCTGCACACCACGGTCGCCTCCCAGGTCTTCTCCGTCGAGCGGGACGGCGTCGACGCGGAGATGCGCCGCAAGATCAAGGCGATGTCGTACGGCCTCGCGTACGGCCTGTCCGCCTTCGGCCTCTCCCAGCAGTTGAACATCGAGGCGGCCGAGGCGCGCGCCCTGATGGACACCTACTTCGAGCGCTTCGGCGGCGTACGGGACTACCTGCGCCGGGTGGTCGACGAGGCCAGGGCGACCGGCTACACGGCCACGCTCTTCGGCCGCCGCCGCTACCTGCCCGACCTCAACAGCGACAACCGCCAGCGCCGCGAGGCGGCGGAACGGATGGCCCTCAACGCGCCCATCCAGGGCACCGCCGCCGACATCGTCAAGATCGCCATGCTCAACGTCGCCAAGGCCCTCCACGAGGCGGACCTCACCTCCCGCCTCCTCCTCCAGGTCCACGACGAAATCGTCCTGGAGATCGCCCCCGGCGAGCGCGCGGCCACCGAGGAGATCGTCCGCCGCGAAATGGCTGCCGCCGTCACGCTCCGCGCCCCCCTGGACGTCTCGGTGGGCGTAGGCCCTGACTGGGAATCCGCCGCCCACTGACCCCCCCACCTGAACCGAGGGGGCACCCACCGGGTCCGCCCCCTCGGCTGGCCCCCCTCACGGGGCCACCCGCCCACCTTGGCGCCCCCATCGAGCCCCCTCGGCCGGGCCCCTCACGGTGCCGCCCGCTTGTTCTGGCAACCCCACTGGGGCCGCGCCCTCGGCCAGGCATCCTCACGGGGATCTCCGCCCGTCTTGGCGACCCGTTCGGTATCCCCCTCGGCTGGGGCCCCTCACGGTGCCGCCCGCTTGTTCTGGCAACCCCATGGGGCCGCGCCCTCGGCCAGGCATCCTCGCCGGGATGCCCGCCCTCCCTGGTGACCCCTTCGGGACCGCTCCGGCTAGGCATCTTCACCTGCTGCCCGCCCTTCCTGGCGACCTTTCGGGCCCCCCTTCGACCAGGCACCTTCACGGGAAAACCTGATTGGTCTGGCAACCCGATCGGGCCGCCCCCTCGGCCAGGCACCTCACCGGGACGCCCGTCGCCCTGGCGACCCGTTCGGTATCCCCTCGGCCAGGCACTGTCACCACGCCTGGCTCCCCACCAGAAGGCCCCCGCGGCCCGGTGCCACACACCGGCTCGGCGTCCCCCACACACCGACCCGCTCCTCCCGCAGGTCCCGCACAGACTTCTCCGCCGCGACGGCGCCCAGCCCCCACACCCCTCCCGGCGGTGCCCCTCCCACCCCATCCCCCACGGCCACCCCATCCCCCCACCGGCACAACCTCGGCCACCCCCCGGAGGGGCTTTCACTCACGTGGCCCCCGCCAAAACGCACCGCGCCCCCCGCACCCGCAACACTGCGTGCATGGGTATACGCATGCTCCACCGCCGGACGCCCGAGGCGCACAACGCCACCGCGGCCTGGGCGGACACCGCCTCGGACCGGATCACGCACGCCTCGCCGGTCCCACCCCTCGCGGCCGACGCAAGCACCGCCCGCATTCCCGCTGATCCAGCCGCGACAGTGCGCAGGACCACGGCGGACCTCCGGCGTCGGCTGACCGACCGACCGCACCGCGCCCCGGACTGGCGCGCGTGGACCGACCTCGCTCGCGGCTATCTCGCGCTGCTGCTCGCGCTGGTACCGAAGGCACGCCCCCGACGCACCCTCACCGTGTTCGTCGCGTCCCTCGCCGAGCGCCCGATCCGCCCGGCCCCGCACAGACCGCCCCGCCCGGACGCATCCGGCTTCCACGATCCCCAGGGCGACCCGGACACCGAGGACTCCCGGGAACGTCCCTAGCCCTGCCCAAGCCCGCCCAGCCCTGCCCAGCCCTGCCCAAGCCCGCCCACACCCCCACCCGTCCGGTACGCACACCCCTGTCCTGACTCGACACCGGACAACGAGAGTTGGCCAACCGGTGAATACGGTGGCGAACGGGTCCCTGCTCACAGCAAGTTGTCGTAGGGTCACCTGGGTCGTCGTTCCGCTCGCAGGGACGCACACATGTCCCACGGGGGCGAATGCGGAACACGGGCAACCAGAACAGAGGGTCAACCGTCACACCGGAGACGGACTGACGAAGACGGGCAGACGGCGAAGGACGTTACCGGCGTCCACGGGAGGGTCACTCTATGGCGGCGCATTTCGGCAGGCGGCTGCGCAAGGGAGCGGCGACCACCGCGGTGGCCGCGGCAGCGGTCGCGGCTCTGTCCGCGTCCCAGGCCCCGGGAGCCACCGACACCGGCACCGGCCACGGTGGCCAGGCCTCCACCGGCGTCAGCGCCCCCGCACCGGACCCGGTCGCCGAGGGCGACGCCACCGGCGACTCGCCGTACTACACCGACCTTCCGCCGCTGGACAGCCCCAACCCCAGCCCGTCGTCGTCGCCCGCCGCCGGCACGCCCGTCGCCCAAGGGCCCGCCGAGGCCGGCATCCCCGCGACGGTCCTCGACGCCTACAAGAGGGCCGAGGCCGAACTGCGCGCCTCCAAGCCGGGCTGCAACCTGCCCTGGCAACTCCTCGCGGCCATCGGCAAGGTGGAGTCCGGCCAGGCCCGCGGCGGCCGCGTGAGCGCCGACGGCACCACCGTGACCCCGATCCTCGGCCCCCAGCTCGACGGCAACGGCTTCGCACTCATCAAGGACACCGACCACGGTGCGTACGACGGCAACAGCCACTACGACCAGGCCGTCGGCCCGATGCAGTTCATCCCGTCCACCTGGGCCTGGGCCGGCCGTGACGGCAACGGCGACGGCAAGGCGGACCCCAACAACGTCTACGACGCCTCCCTCGCCGCCGGCCACTACCTGTGCCGCTACGACTGGAACCTGTCCCAGGACGCCGACCTGCACAGCGCGATCCTCAGCTACAACAACTCGCAGGACTACCTGAACCTGGTCCTCAGCTGGCTGGAGTACTACCGCAAGGGCACCCACTCCGTGCCCGACGGCACCGGCACCGTGCCCAGCAACCGCAGCGACGGCACCGGCGGCACCGGCGGCACCGACGGCGGCGGCAAGAAGAAGCCGTCCGACCCGTCGAAGACCAAGCCGGCCCCGCACAAGCCCGGCGGCGGCACCACGACGCCCGACCCGAAGCCGACCCCGCCGGTCCCGCCGGTCCCGGGGACCCCCTCCGACACCGTGGACCACTTGGAGGACGCGGGCACCGCGCAGCTCACCGCGATGGCCGGCGACGCGTTCGGCCAGCGGATCGGCACCCGCGCCGAGACCAAGGCCGGGGTGCCGGTCGCCAAGGTCCGGATCAGGTTCACCATCACCGGTGACACCGACGCCACCTTCACCGGCGGCGAGACCGTGGCCACGGTCTCCACCGACGCCAAGGGCGTGGCGCTCGCGCCGGTGCTCCAGGCGGGCGAGAAGACCGGCCACTTCACGGTCACCACCGCCGTCGTCGGCCACAAGACCAAGACCGTCGACTACCCGGCCAGCGTCACCGCGCGCGCCGCCGACCGCCTCGTCCGCACCGGCGACACCCCGCTGACCTGCACCCCGGGCGGCGAGTTCGCCGACCAGGTCCAGGTGAAGGCCACGTTCAAGGGCGCGATCGCCGACAACGTCGCCGCCTCCGCCACCCTCGTCACGTCGGACACGGACCCCACCGAGAACGACAAGGGCCCCTACTTCAAGGACGCCGACGGTAACCCCCTGCGCACCCTCACCGGCCTCCAGACCGACGACAAGGGCCTGCTGACGCTGCCGAAGCTGTACGCGGACGACACCACCGGCACCTTCCTGCTGCGCATCGCCACGCCCGGCGGCGCGACCCTCACCGTCGAGCTGACCGTCGCCCAGCCCGACACCCCGGCCGACCCCGCCCCGAGCCCGTCCGGCACCCCCTCCACCAGCCCTTCGCCGAGCCCCTCCACGACCTCCTGACGCCACCCCCGCCCCAAGGGGCCCAGGGCCTTCGGACCCACAGGGCGCCCCCTCCGCCAAGGAGGGGGCGCCCTCGTCCGTGCGCGCAATCCGTTCCCATCCCCGCTCCCATCCCCGCTCCCATCCCTGCTCTCATCCCTGTTCTCATCTCGGCCGCCCGTTGCTACCGTGCCTGCCTGCCGTACCTGACGATCCATCAGGAACCGTCCGCCGGGAGGCCCAGCATGCGTGCCCTGATCGCCGCCGCGACCGGTCTCGCCCTCGCGCTCGCCCTTGTCCTGACGATGACCGCCATGGGCACGCCGACGGGCCGGACGTCGCCCAAGCCGCTGCTGTCGACGGTGCCCTCGCACCCGTAGCCGCACCCGTCCCGAAGGGAGGCCGGAATGCGCCGCAAGGCAAGCCTGGTCCTGCTCGCCTGCGCCGTGTTCTTCGCGGCGCTGTCCCCGCTCATGCGCTGGTACGCCTTCCCGCGCCTGGCCAGGATCCCCGCGAACCAGTACCAGGACATGGTGCTGGTGGCCAAGGACGCCACCCTGCTCGACTACGGCGCCATGCGCGCGAAGAAGGTCCCCGAGGTGACCATCGTGCAGACCCTCAAGGGCGACGTGGAGGCCGCGAAGAGGGTCGGGAAGACGGCGGGACGGCCCGTCGTCGTCTGGGACGGCCTGTCCTACGTCCAGGGCCCCGACGGCAAGATGGTCTCCCGCGTCCCGGAGCGCTACATCTTCGACGCCCACAGCCAGGACCCCGTCCACGCCACCGGCGAGTCGGTCGACGGAGACCCCGTCGAACGGGACGGCATCGAGTTCAAGTGGCCCTTCCTGACGCAGAAACGCGACTACGAGTACTTCGACGCGCAGACCCGCACCACCAGCCCCATCCACTACAAGGGCACCCGGACCTTCCGCGGCCTGACGGTCTACTACTTCGAGCAGACCATCCCCTGGACCAAGGTCGCCATGCCCAAGGCCATGCCGGTCCAGGGCATCACCCCCGAGTCGGTCGCCAGGACCGGCACCACGCGCTGGTACAGCACGGTGCGGAAGTTCTGGGTCGAACCGGTCACCGGGGCGCCCGTCTACGGCGAGGAGGACCACAAGGAGGAACTGCGCGGCGGCACCCTGCTCGGCGGCCGGGCCAAGGTGACCGCGTTCGCCGGCGACGTGAAGATGCGCGAGGACTACATCGAGCACACGGTCGCCCTCGTGAAGCACAACCGCACCCTGGTCCTGACGCTCACCTCGTACGTCCCCTGGGGCTCCCTGACGCTCGGTCTGGTCCTGCTCGTGCTCGCCCTGTACCTGGAGGCCCGCTCCCGCCGCCCGCGGGATCCCGAGCCCGGCCGGGCGGCCGAACCCGAACCGGTCAGCGCCTGAGCCGTGCGTTGGTGTGCCGGGTGGGCTCGGCGGACGCGGGGTCCTCGGGCCACGGATGCTTCGGATAGCGCCCGCGGAGTTCCGCGCGCACGGAGCGGTACCCGTCCCGCCAGAAGGAGGCGAGGTCCGCCGTGACGGCGGCGGGCCGGCCGGCGGGGGAGAGCAGATGCACGAGCAGCGGTACGCCCGCCACGGCCGGCGTCTCCCGCAGCCCGAACATCTCCTGAAGCTTCACCGCGAGCACCGGCCGCTCCGGATCCCCGTAGTCGATCCGGATCCTGGACCCACTCGGTACGGCCATCCGCTCGGGCGCCAGCTCGTCCAGCCGGGCGGCGTCCCCGCTCGCCCACGGCAGCAGCCGCGCGAGCGCCTGCCCGGCGTAGATCCGGCCGAGGTCGGCCCGCCGCCGGGCCCGGCCCAGCTCCGGCTCCAGCCACTCGTCCACGCGCGCGTGCAGCGCCTCGTCCGACACGTCCGGCCACGGCTCCCCGAGACGCGCCCGCAAGAACGCCAGCCGCTGCCGCAGCACCTCCGCGTCCGGCGACCACCGCAACAGCCCGAACCCCTCCCGCCGGAGCCCTTCGAGGAGCGCCGCGCGGACGAGGCCCGGCTCGGCGTCCCTCAGCGGCCGCACGGCCAGTTCGACCGCCCCGAGCCGTTCGACACGCCGGGCCACGACGTCCCCGTCCGCCCAGTGCACCTCGTCCCGCTCCGTCAGCAGCGCCCCGGCCGCGGCCCGCGCCACCTCCTCGGACACGCCCGCCCCGAGCCGTACACGCGCGTGGCCCTTCCCGGCGGGCCGGTCGGCGACGGCGACGACGATCCAGGGCGCCCCGCGCAGAGCCGACCCCTCGCCAGGCTCGGCCCGCGTCCCCGAGGCCATGAGATACGACCCCCCGTCCCACCTGGCCACCCGCTCGGGAAAGCAGAGAGCGGCGACGATCCCGACACGCCCGTCCTCGCCGGCACCGCCCCACTCACCCACCCCGACGGAGTCCGCCCCAGACACGAAGACAGCGCCCCCGGCACCAGCACGGCCCTCGGCACCCGTACGGCCCTCGGCACCCGCACGGCTCTCGGTACCCGTACGGCTCTCGGTACCCGCATGTTCCCCGGTACCCGCACGGCCCCCGGTACCCGCATGTTCCCCGGTACCCGTACGGCTCTCGGTACCCGCATGATCTCCGGCACCCGCACGGCTCTCGGCACCCGCACGGCTCTCGGCACCCGTACGGCTCTCGGTACCCGCATGTTCCCCGGTACCCGTACGGCTCTCGGTACCCGCATGTTCCCCGGTGCCCGTACGGCCCCCGGTACCCGCATGTTCCCCGGCACCCGCGCGACCCCCGGCACCCGCGCGACCCCCGGCACCCGCGCGACCCCCGGCACCCGCGCGACCCCCGCCACCCGCAAGCCCCCCGTCGCCCGCGCGGGGCTGACGACGGTCTCCGGATTCCACCGGGGTGCCGGATCCCGGCCCGGATCCCGGCCCCGGCCCCGGCCCCGGTCCGGGTCCGCTCAGGCCAGTGCCCTCCGGCCGGCGGTCACGGGCGGCCGGACGGGAGAACTCCCCCGACAGGGCCCGCAGCCGCCGTACCTCCGCGGCCCACCGCCCCGCATAGGCGTCACCCCCGCGCCGGGCCCTCCTCAACGCGCCAGCGAGATCGTCCCCGTACTCCCGGGGCACCTCCTCGGAGAGGAGCGCGACGACCTCCGCCCCCTCGCCCGACGTGTCCAGCAACGCCCGCCCCAACCGCGGATGCACCCCCAGCCGCGCCAGCCGCACGCCCCGCCCGGTGGCGCGCCCGTCGCGGTCCACCGCTCCCACGGCCGTGAGGACGTCTCGTGCGGCCGCCATCGCCCCGCCGGGCGGAGGATCCAGCAGCGCCAGCCCCGAGGCGTCCGGATCGCCCCAGCAGGCCGCTTGAAGGGCGAACGCGGTCAGGTCGGCCACCTTGATCTCGGGCGCCGGGAAGGCCGGCAGACGGACGTCCTCCGCCTCCGACCAGCACCGGTAGACCGCGCCCGGCGCCTCACGCCCGGCGCGCCCCGCCCGCTGCCTCCCGGCCGCCCGCGACGCCCGTACGGTCACCAGCCCGCTCAGCCCGCGCGCGTGATCCACCCGCGGCTCCCGCGCCAGCCCGGAGTCGACCACCACCCGCACCCCGGGCACCGTCAGGGACGACTCCGCCACCGACGTCGCCAGCACCACCCGGCGCCGCTCGCCCGGCACCAGCACCGCGTCCTGGACGGCCGCCGGCGCCCTCCCGTGCACCTGGAGCACGTCCACGCCCCCTACGTCACCCAGGTTCCCGAGCTGCCCGGCCACGCGCGCGATCTCGCCCACACCGGGCAGGAAACACAGCACGTCCCCCTCCCGCTCGCCCAGCGCCCGCCGCACCACCGACGTCACGTGCGCGAGCAGCGCGGGATCCACGCGCATCCCGTGTGGCGGCCGTACCGGCCGTACCGGAGGCGCCCACACGACCTCGACGGGATGCGCGACGCCCGCCGCCTCCACCACCGGCGCCCCGCCGAGCAGCCGCGCCCAGCCCTCCGCGTCCGTGGTCGCCGACGCGGCCACCAGCCGCAGCTCCGGCCGCAGCGCCTGCCGCACGTCCCACAGGAACGCGGCCACCGTGTCGGCGTCCAGATGCCGCTCATGACACTCGTCCAGCACGACGACGTCGACGCCCGCCAGCTCCTGGTCCCGCTGAAGCCGCTGCAGCAGCACACCGGTCGTCACGACCTCCACGCGCGCGTGGCGCCCCACGACCCGCTCGCCGCGCACCGTGTAGCCGACGCTCTCGCCGGTCCGCTCGCCCAGCAGCCACGCCATCCGCCGGGCCGCCGCCCGCGCCGCGATCCGCCGCGGTTCGGCCACCACGACCCGCCGCGCGGGACCACCGCCGACCAGCCCCGCCAGCACCAGCGGCACCAGCGTCGTCTTGCCGGTGCCGGGCGGCGCCACCAGGACGGCGGTGCCGTCCCCGTCCAGCGCTTCGGTCAGAGCGGGCACGGCGGAGCGCACGGGCAGCGCGTCCAGGACGTCGTAGCGGATCACGCCCCTAGTGTCGTACGACGACGAGCGCGCCCCTCACACGCGCGTACGTCCCCTCGCACGCGCGTACGTCCGCGCGCACGAGCAGTGACGTACGGACGCGCGCGCGAGCAAGGGAACGCAATGACGTGATGAACGTACGCAGGGGCCGGCGGCCGGCGTACGCGGAAGCGAGGAGCTCAGTCCCGCTCGCAGACGAAGATCGCCGTCCCCGGGATGAGGTTCCCGCGCAGCGGGGACCAGCCGCCCCACTCCGAGGTGTTCCAGGCCGGCCACTCCGGCTCCACCAGGTCCACCAGGCGAAAGCCCGTGCCCGCGATGTCCCGGACCCGGTCGCCGATCGTCCTGTGGTGCTCCACGTACACGGCGCGCCCCTGCTCGTCCTGCTCGACGTAGGGCGTGCGGTCGAAGTACGAGGCGGCCACGGACAGCCCCTCGGGGCCGGGCTCGTCCGGGAAGGCCCAGCGGATCGGGTGCGTCACCGAGAAGACGAACCGGCCGCCCGGCCGCAGCACCCGGCGGATCTCCGCCAGCACCAGCCGCGGATCGGCCACGAACGGCAGCGCCCCGTACGCCGAACACGCCAGGTCGAAGGAGCCGTCCGCGAAGGGCAGCGCGCCGGCGTCGGCGCAGATGAGGGGAAACGATCCGCCGATGCGCAGGGAGTGCTGCAACTGGCGGTGCGAGAGGTCCAGCGCCACCGGCCGGGCGCCCTGGGCGGCCAGCCAGCGCGAGCACTGCGCCGCGCCCGCGCCGATCTCCAGGATGTCCTTGCCCTTCAGGTCCTCGGACGGCCCGAGCAGCTCGGCCTCGACCTCGTCCAGGCCCTCCGGGCCCCACACGAACCGGTCGTCGCCGAGGAACGTGCCGTGCTCGATCTGGTACTCGTCCGCGTTGCGGTCCCACCAGCCGCGGTTGGCCCGGCTGCTCTCCGAGACTCCCGCGTCGCGTCGTGTTGCTTCGGGCTCGAGCCCCGCGGGCTCGAGCTGTTCCGGCTCTTGGATGACAGGCTCCCTCGTCGTACTCTTCCGTCAACCCGCCGGGCGGCGCGTGTCACGGAAGGGGTCCCGCAGCCCTGCGTGGCCTCCTGGGACGATTCTTCCGCCGGTTATGTGGCGATCCGCCCCGGGTGTGCGCCTTCGCGCATTGACCATGTCCGGCTGCCCCCGTATGCTACAAGTTGCGCTGCGGGCCTGCGCGCCTCAGACGTAGCAGGCTGCGCTCGCATCTGTTGTATGTCCCCTCGGTTTTCGAGGCGCCACAGAGTATTGGGTCGTGTACCCGGTGGTCGAAAGTGTGGCGCTTCCTTGGCTGTCCGGCTTCATCAGAGCGGCGAAACGGGCTCCCGGCGTAAGCAGTACCTACGACTTCAATGTCCGTACCGGAGCCCTTTCCCACATGACGAGCAGCACCGAGACCACCGCCACCACCCCGCAGGTTGCGGTCAACGACATCGGTAACGAGGAAGCCTTCCTCGCCGCGATCGACGAGACGATCAAGTACTTCAACGACGGCGACATCGTCGACGGCGTCATCGTGAAGGTCGACCGGGACGAGGTCCTGCTCGACATCGGTTACAAGACCGAAGGTGTCATCCCGAGCCGCGAGCTCTCGATCAAGCACGACGTCGACCCGAACGAGGTCGTTGCCGTCGGCGACGAGATCGAGGCCCTGGTCCTCCAGAAGGAGGACAAGGAAGGCCGCCTGATCCTCTCGAAGAAGCGCGCCCAGTACGAGCGTGCCTGGGGCACCATCGAGAAGATCAAGGAAGAGGACGGCATCGTCACCGGTACCGTCATCGAGGTCGTCAAGGGTGGTCTCATCCTCGACATCGGCCTCCGCGGCTTCCTCCCGGCCTCCCTGGTCGAGATGCGCCGTGTCCGCGACCTCCAGCCCTACGTGGGCAAGGAGCTCGAGGCCAAGATCATCGAGCTGGACAAGAACCGCAACAACGTGGTCCTGTCCCGCCGTGCCTGGCTGGAGCAGACCCAGTCCGAGGTCCGCCAGACGTTCCTCACGACCCTCCAGAAGGGTCAGGTCCGCTCCGGTGTGGTCTCCTCGATCGTCAACTTCGGTGCCTTCGTGGACCTGGGTGGCGTCGACGGTCTGGTCCACGTCTCCGAGCTGTCCTGGAAGCACATCGACCACCCGTCCGAGGTTGTCGAGGTCGGCCAGGAGGTCACCGTCGAGGTTCTCGACGTGGACATGGACCGCGAGCGCGTCTCCCTGTCGCTGAAGGCGACCCAGGAAGACCCGTGGCAGCAGTTCGCCCGCACCCACCAGATCGGCCAGGTCGTGCCCGGTAAGGTCACGAAGCTGGTTCCGTTCGGTGCGTTCGTCCGCGTGGACGAGGGCATCGAGGGTCTGGTCCACATCTCCGAGCTGGCCGAGCGCCACGTGGAGATCCCGGAGCAGGTCGTCCAGGTCAACGACGAGATCTTCGTCAAGGTCATCGACATCGACCTCGAGCGTCGTCGCATCAGCCTCTCGCTGAAGCAGGCCAACGAGTCCTTCGGTGCCGACCCGGCCTCGGTCGAGTTCGACCCGACCCTGTACGGCATGGCCGCGTCGTACGACGACCAGGGCAACTACATCTACCCCGAGGGCTTCGACCCCGAGACCAACGACTGGCTCGAGGGCTACGAGACCCAGCGCGAGGCGTGGGAGCACCAGTACGCCGAGGCGCAGACCCGCTTCGAGCAGCACCAGCAGCAGGTCATCAAGTCCCGCGAGGCCGACGCGGCTGCTGCCGCCGAGGGCGGCGAGGCCGCGGCTCCGGCCGCGACCGGTGGCTCGTACTCCTCCGAGGGCGCGGACACCTCTGGTGCCCTGGCCTCGGACGAGGCGCTGGCCGCGCTGCGCGAGAAGCTGGCGGGCGGCCAGAGCTGAAAGCTCACCGCTGAGGCTTAGCCGATAGCTGGTTCTGAGGGGCCGTACCTTTCGAGGTGCGGCCCCTTCGGCGTGTCCGGGATGTCCGGGGGCGTCGATCTTCGGGTGCAGGTTCGTGGGGGCTGGTCGCGCAGTTCCCCGCGCCCCTGGGGGTCGGCGTGCCCCTCGTCGAGAAGTGGCCGGGGGAGATCGTGATCAGCGTTGAGAAGTGACCGGTGGAGATCGTGATCAGTGGCGTGTCGTGGGAATGCCCTCTCGCCAGGGCGTGTTGTCGATGACGGACACGAGGAGGAGCGGTCACAGTGCTTGATCCGCAGGGTTTGTACGCATGGGAGCCGAAGGGCCTCGCCGCCGTCGACATGGCGCTCGCCCAGGAGTCGGCCGGACTTGTCATGCTCTACCACTTCGACGGATACATCGACGCGGGGGAGACCGGCGACCAGATCGTCGAACGGCTCCTCGACGCACTGCCCCACCAGGTCGTGGCCCGGTTCGACCACGACCGGCTCGTCGACTACCGGGCCCGCCGCCCGCTGCTGACCTTCAAGCGGGACCACTGGACCGACTACGAGATGCCCTCCATCGAGGTCCGCCTCGTCCAGGACACCACCGGCGCCCCCTTCCTGCTGCTGTCCGGGCCCGAACCGGATGTGGAGTGGGAGCGCTTCGCGGCAGCCGTGCAGCAGATCGTGGAGCGGCTCGGTGTCCGCCTGTCCGTGAACTTCCACGGCATCCCCATGGGCGTCCCGCACACCCGCCCCGTGGGCCTCACCCCGCACGGCAACCGCACCGACCTCGTCCCGGGCAGCCGCAGCCCCTTCGACGAGGCACAGGTCCCCGGCAGCGCCGCCTCGCTCCTCGAATACCGCCTCATCGAGGCCGGCCACGACGTCCTGGGCGTCGCCGCGCACGTGCCCCACTACATCGCCCGTTCGGCGTACCCGGACGCGGCGCTGACCGTCCTGGAGGCCATCACGGCCGCCACCGGACTGGTCCTCCCCGGCATCGCGCACACCCTGCGGACGGACGCGCACCGCACGCAGACGGAGATCGACCGGCAGATCCGGGAGGGCGACGAGGAGCTCACCGCGCTCGTCCAGGGCCTGGAGCACCAGTACGACGCCGCCGCGGGCGCCGAGACCCGGGGCAACATGCTCGCCGAGCCGGTCGACATCCCGTCCGCCGACGAGATCGGGCGCGAGTTCGAACGCTTCCTGGCGGAGCGAGAGGGCGAGAACTGAGCGAGGGGGCCGAGAACTGAGCGAGGGAGCGCGAGGGCGGGAGCGCGAGGGCGGGAGCGCGAGGGCCGCTCCCGGTACGGCGTCAGGGGTGGCCCTGTCAGTGGCAGGGCCTAAGCTTCCGCTCATGTTGAAAGTGGGCCTGACCGGTGGCATCGGCGCCGGCAAGAGCGAGGTGTCGCGGCTGCTCGTGGAGCACGGGGCCGTGCTGATCGACGCGGACCGCATCGCGCGGGAGGTCGTGGCGCCCGGAACTCCCGGTCTCGCCGCGGTGGTCGAGGCCTTCGGCGAGGAGATCCTCACCGCCGACGGCAGCCTGGACCGCCCCCGCCTCGGCTCCATCGTGTTCGCCGACCCCGGCAGACTCGCCGTCCTCAACTCGATCGTGCATCCCCTGGTGGGCGCCCGCTCCCGCGAACTGGAGCGCGCCGCCGCCCCCGGCGCCGTCGTGATCCACGACGTCCCCCTCCTCACCGAGAACGGTCTCTCCTCGCTGTACGACCTGGTGATCGTCGTCGACGCGAGCCCCGAGACCCAGCTCGACCGGTTGATCCGGCTGCGAGGCATGACCGAGGACGACGCCCGTGCGCGGATGGCCGCACAGGCGACCCGCGAGCAGCGCCGGCAGATCGCCGACATCGTGATCGACAACGACGTACCCCTGGACGAGCTGAAGAAGCGCGTCGCAGAGGTGTGGGACGACCTCGTACGGCAGGCGCGCGACAGCGCGCCCCGTCATACGGAATAGCGTGCCCCGTCATGGCGTTGAACCGGCGCAGTGAGGGAAGGACTTTGCCGTGCCCGAGACCAGCGGTTCGACCGGCCGCACTCCGGAGACCGACGTCATCGACTTCCGCGCAGCCGAGCAACTGCTCAACGCGCGGGACCCGCGGGGTGCGGTGAAGCTGCTCGACGAGGTCATCGCCGTCCACCCCGAGAACACCGCGGCCCGTCTGCTCCGTGCGCGCGCCTTCTTCGCGGCGGCCCAACTGCGGCCCGCCGAACTCGAGTTCACGATCGTGCTGGAGCGCGAGCCGGACAACGCGTTCGCGCACTTCGCGCTCGCCCGCACCTACGAGCGTCAGGGCCGGACCGGTCAGGCGAGACGCCACTTCCGGCTGGCCGCCGCGCTCGACCCCAACCCGGAGTACCTGAAGGCGGCCCGGTTCGACTCGTGAGCGTCTTCTGAGTGACTCCTGAGCGGCTCCTGAATCAGGGGTTGGCTCCTGAATCAGGGGTGGCGGTGCCGCGGCGGCCGTGGGGTCCGGGGGAAGGGCGGACCGTCCGGCGGTGGGTACGGCGGTACGTTCCGGCCCGGCTGGTAGTGCGGGCCCTGCCGGATGTGCCGCAGGACCATGGCCATGTCGATCGTGGCCACCAGCCACAGCACGCCGCAGGCGGCCGCCCAGCCGGGGCGTCCGACGAGCGCGAAGGCGGCCGTGCCGAAAATCGCCCAGACCACGCCCCAGACGCTCAGCCACAACCGCGCCCGCAGTGCACTGCGCGCGGTCGCCGGCTCACTACCCGTACGCATCGGATCTCCGCTCCTCCTTGCAACGTACTCTTCGTCGGGGACGCTCACCAACAACGTGCGCCGAAGGGGGATGCGCCGTGCTGCCGGACGCCGACGACCTGCCCGAACTGCTCCTCGACCTGGCCGTACCGCACGAGGACATCAACGAGCTGGTCGCGCTGCGGCGCACGGTGGCCGGGGACCCGGGCCTGCTCAGGCTCCTCGCCGAGTGCGCCGAGGAAGTGCTGCGGGACCCGGACGAGCCGGGCCGTACACCTGACCTCGACGCACGGCTCGCCTCGGTGCCCGCCGCGCTGGAGCACACCTTCGCCGTGTTCGTCTTCCTCGCCGTGCTCCCGCACACCCGCGCGCGGCACCGGGAACGCGGTATCCCCTCCGAGATCTCCCGGCGCACCCTCGCCGACCTGGGGCGGCAGCTGGCGGTGCACCGCCGGCGGCACGGCAGGGCGGGGGTGCAGTCGTGGCGCTGGCTCGCCCATCACTTCCGCGGTGAGCTGTACCAACTGGGGCGGCTGCAGTTCGAGCGTGCGCGGCTCGGGCAGCGCTCGTCCGCGGCGATGCGCGCCGCCGGCCTGCACGCGACACCCGGCACGCCCTGCCTGAACCTGCACATCCCCGACTTCCACGGACCGCTGACACCCTCCGCCTGCGACCGGTCGCTGGAACTGGCCCGGCAGTTCTTCACCGCGCACTTCCCGCAGGAGCGGCCGGTGGCCGCCATGTGCCACTCCTGGCTGCTCGACGCGCAGTTGAAGCGGTACCTGGCGGCGCGGTCCAACATCGTCCGGTTCCAGGAGCGGTTCCGCGTCGTCCGTGAGGAGACCGAGCCCGCCGACACCGAACCCGTCCAGTTCGTCTTCGGGGACCCCGACCTGCCCGTCGCGGAGCTCCCGCGGCGCACGACGGTGGAGCGGGCCGTCGGTGACCATCTGCGGGCCGGCGGACACTGGTACATCGGGCACGGCTGGTTCCCGCTCCACGAGTGGTTCCGCTCCCCGGATGGTGCCCACTCCACGGATGGTGCCCACTCCACGGCTGGTTCCCGCTCCATGGATGGTTCCCGCTCCATGGATGGTTCCCGTTCCGGGCCGATTAGCTCGAACGAATGAACCGGGGGCGGATGGGAACGGCCGTGCGGAGGCGGTCCGTTGTTCGGGCATGACGGTCGAAATGCGTGAGGGATACGAGGGAAAGGGCCCCGGGGCGATCACCCCGGACGGCTGCGCGGTCGAGCTGTACACACGCCTTCCGGTGTGGGACGAGCCGGACGTCATCGCCGCGGCCGTGCCCGTCGGGGCACACATCCTGGAACTGGGCAGCGGAGTGGGCCGGGTGACCCATCCTCTGCTGGAGCGCGGCTTCACGGTCACGGCGGTCGACGAGTCCGCGCAGATGCTCGCCCGCGTCCGCGGGGCGCGCACGATATGCGGCCCCATCGAGGACCTGGACCTGGGCGAGCGGTTCGACGTCGTCATGCTGGCGTCGTTCCTCGTCCACAGCGGCGACGTCGAGGTGCGCCGGGGCATGCTGCGCACCTGCGCCCGGCACGTGGCGAAGGGCGGCTGCGTGCTCATCCAGCGGGAGGGAGCGGACTACCACGCGGAGGTACCCAGAGAGCGGGTCGACCCGGGCGGCTTCACCGTCCGGATCGCGTCCTCGGAGCCGGTCGGTGACGGGGTGAACTCGGTGCGGGCCGAGTACGTGTTCCCGGACGCGGTCTGGACCCAGACGTTCCGGAGCCGGCCACTGACGAAGGAACAGTTCGAGGAGGCACTCGCGGAGGCGGGACTTGAGGTGGACACGTATCTGACACCGGACGGGATCTGGGTGAGGGCGATTCCGATGGCGTGAACGCGATGAGTTCTCGGGGTCCGGCCGGTCTATCACGGTGAAAGCAACCGGGACCGCTTCCTCCCGGACCGCCCGACCTTCTTAAGGAACCTCATGTCCGAGACCACCGCCTCCACCCCCGTCACCACCGCCGCAGCCTCCCGCGCGGGCGCGGGCACGACCTCCCCGTCGACCCGCGGCCGCGTCGCCCGGATCGCGCTGCGCACGGTGCAGGTGCTGCTCGCCCTGTTCTTCGGGATCGCGAGCGCGCTGCCCAAGCTCATCGCGCATCCGTCGGCGGTCGAGTCCTTCGACAAGATGGGCTGGGGCAGCGCGGGCATGTACACCATAGGCGCGCTCGAACTGGCCGGCGCGATCGCGCTGTTGGTGCCGGTCCTCCAGTCGGTGTCGGCGCTGGCGCTGAGCGCGCTCATGGTGGGCGCGTTCATCGTCCAGCTCACCGCCTTCGACGGCCAGAACGCCGCGACCCCGCTGATCCTCATGGTGCCGCTCACCCTGATCGCCTGGGCCCGCCGCGGCCACAACGCCGACCTGCTGCGTCTGGTGCGGGGCGGGGGACACGGGGCGTGAGCTCCGCGGGGCACCGCGGGTGACGTCGGCCGGGCGCGGGGGCTCGGTCGGCGTTGCTCGTGTGGGTGTGGGTGTGGGTGTGGGTGTGGGTGTCGGCAGGGCTGGCTTGCCGGTGCCGGTGGCTGTTGCTCGTGGGCATTGGCTCGGGGCGGGGCCGCGCCTTCGGGGGGCGTGCCGTCGTAGGTGGGCCAGTGTCCTCGGGGGCGCCCGGTCGGCCTGCCGAAGCCGCAGGATCTACGGAGATTGCCGGGGCTCCTGGGGCTCCCCGGGTTACCTAGCGGAGCTGCCCGGATCGCCAGGGTTGCCCTGACGGCCTCGGCCGCCCGGTGCACCCCGGCCACCTCGGTCACTCGGTGCACCCGGACCGCCTCGGCCACCCAGCGCACCCGGGCCGCTCCGGCCACCCGGTGTGCCCGGAGCGCCGAGGCCACGCAGGCGTTCCAGCTCGCGGCGGTCCCGTTTGGTGGGGCGGCCGGTGCCGCGGTCGCGGAGGCCGGCGGGGGCCGTGGCCTCACGGGGCGGGGGCGGAGGGGAGTTGTCGATGTAGCACTGGGCGGCGACCGGGGCGCCGACCCGCTTGCGGATCAGGCGCTTGACGATCACGATCCGTTCCCGGCCCTCGTGCCTGAGGCGCACCTCGTCGCCGATGTGCAGGGAGTGGGCGGCCTTCACCCGCTCGCCGTTGACGTGGACGTGGCCGCCCCGGCAGGCGGTGGCGCCCAGGGAACGGGTCTTGACCAGGCGGACGGCCCAGATCCAGCTGTCGATCCGCACCGTCTCACCGGCCGCCGCGCCGGCGGCCTCGGCAGCGGCCACCGCCGCGGCGATCTTCGGGTCGACCGACTGGGCGTCGGGCTGGGTGTCGGGCTGGGCGTCGGCGGCTCCGGAGCCCTCGGCGTCCGGGGCGGCGGCGGTGTCGTCCGGGCCGTCGGTGTCACGGTTCACGTTCTCGTCAGCGTCTTCGGGAGCCACAGCCATACCGCCGACCCTAACGCGCCGGGGCGGTGGATCCGGACGCGTTTTTCCCGTCCGTTTCCCGCCCGCTCGCCTCTCCGAGCGGGCATACCGTGGCCGTATGGACGACAGCAGTGCCCTGGCGCGGCTCGACCGGAGTATCGCGGGATGCCGGGCCTGCCCCCGCCTCGTCGAGTGGCGGGAGGAGGTGGCCCGGACCAAGCGGGCCGCGTTCTCCGACTGGACGTACTGGGGGCGGCCGGTGCCCGGCTTCGGGCCGACCGATGCCCGGCTGCTGATCATCGGGCTGGCCCCGGCCGCGCACGGAGGCAACCGCACGGGCCGCATGTTCACCGGCGACCGTTCCGGAGACGTGCTCTACCAGGCGCTGTACGACGTGGGGCTGGCCTCGCGGCCCACCTCCGTCAGCGCCGACGACGGCCTGGAACTGTACGGCGTGCGGGTCACCGCGCCCGTGCACTGCGCTCCGCCCGCCAACAAGCCCACCCCGGGCGAACGCGACACCTGCCGCTCCTGGCTGGTGCGGGAACTGGAGTTGCTGCGTCCGACGCTCAGGGCCGCCGTGGTCCTCGGCGCCTTCGGCTGGCAGGCGGCGCTGCCCGCGTTCGCTGAGGCGGGCTGGGCCGTGCCCCGCCCCCGCCCGGCCTTCGCCCACGGCGCGCGCGTCACCCTCTCAGGTGGTCCAGATGCCCCTGAGGCCCCTGAGGGTCCCGCCGGGCTGGACCTGTTCGGCTGCTTCCACGTCAGCCAGCGCAACACCTTCACCGGCCGGCTCACCCCCGAGATGCTGCGCGACGTCCTGCGCACGGCGGCACACGCGGCCGGCCTGCTGCCGTAGCCGGGGCAGAGCCTTCAGAGGGCCTCGGCGTCCTCACCGAACAGGTGGCGAACCGTCGAGCGATAGTTGGCGCGTACGTGCTCCAGCGTGTGGTCGCGGGCGCGGTCCGGGTCGCCGGAGGCGATGGCGTCGTACAAGTCGCGGTGCTCGGTGAGGAGTTGGGGCCACTCCTCGTTCTGCCGGGTGAGCCAGCGCAGGCGGCCGTCGACGGGTTCCATGACCGAGGCGAGCAGGCTGTTGCCGGCCATGGCCAGGATGCGGTTGTGGAAGCGGGTGTTGATGTCCGTGATCGCCTCGGCCTCGCCGGCCTTCGTCGCCGTCGCCGCCTCGTCCAGCAGCCCGCGCAGCTCCGCCAGGTCCTCGGGTGTCGCCCGGCTCGCGGCCAGTCCGGACGCGTAGACCTCCAACGCCTCGCGCAGCTCGAAGAGTTCCTTGACGTCGGCCGGGGTCAGCCGGCGCACGACCGTGCGGCGCGCCGACTCGAAGAGGACGAAGCCCTCGGTGACGAGGGCGCGGATCGCCTCCCGCACCGGCACTCGGGAGACATTGAACCGCTCGGCCAGTTCCCGCTCGACGAGCCGTTCACCAGGGCCGAGGCGGCCCGCGATGATGTCCTGCCGCAGGGTGGCCAGGACACGCTCGCGCACTGCGCCGAGGGGTTCGGACTTGGCCGTCGATGGGCTCGTCGTGGGGCTCATGAGGTTCATCTTCGCCGAACCGGGCGTGCTTTTACGGGGAAGTAACCGCGACGACATCGGTCCAGGCTCTTGACGGCGGGAGGATGAAGCAGTTTGGTATACCAAACAAACGGCCGCCGTCCCCCCGTCCCTACGCTCAGGGAGGCTCCCCGTGTCTCTAGCCGACCGCGCCGAAGCCGCAGGTGTCACAGAGTTCGTCCCCGACCCGCGCCTCACCAACGAGGACCTCGCCCCCGCCAAGGAGCGGAACTGGAAGGTCTTCGACCTGTTCGCCATGTGGATGTCCGACGTCCACAACCTCGGCAACTACACCTTCGCCGCAGGCCTGTTCGTCCTCGGCATGAACGTCTGGCAGATCTTCACCTCCCTGCTGGCCGGCTTCGTGGTGATCTTCATCGGCATGAACTGGATGGGCCGGATCGGTCAGCGCCACGGCGTGCCCTTCCCCGTCGTCAGCCGCATCAGCTTCGGTATCTGGGGTGCCAACATCCCGGCGCTGATCAGGGCCGTGATCGCCATCATGTGGTACGGCATCCAGACCTACCTGGCCTCCGTCGCCGTCAACGTGATGCTGCTGGCGGCCTGGCCCGGCCTGGAGTCGATGACGCACAACTCCTTCCTCGGCCTGGACTCCCTCGGCTGGATCTCCTTCCTCTCCCTCTGGGTGATCCAGGCGCTGATCATCAGCCGGGGCATGGAATCGGTGCGCAAGTTCCAGGACTTCTGCGGCCCCGCGATCTGGCTCGTGATGATCGCGCTGGCCATCTGGGTCCTGGCCAAGGCCCACTGGAGCATCTCCCTCACCTCCACCCCGCACCCGGTCTCCACCGGTGAGCAGTGGCGGCAGTGGTTCGGCGCGATCGGCCTGATCATCGCCACCTACGGCACCCTGATGCTCAACTTCTGCGACTTCTCCCGCTTCGCGCCCGACTACAAGTCCGTGCGGCGCGGCAACTTCTGGGGCCTGCCCATCAACTCGACCGCCTTCGTCGTCGTCTCCGTCATCGTCACGGCCGGCTCGCTGAAGGTCTTCGGTGAGGCCATCACCGACCCGGCCGAACTGGTCGCCAAGGTCGGCAACACCTGGGTGCTGGTGGTCGCCGCGCTGACGTTCGCCGTCGCCACAATGGGCGTCAACATCGTCGCCAACTTCGTCTCACCGGCGTACGACCTGGCCAACGTCTGGCCGCAGAAGATCACCTTCAAGGTCGGCGGCATGATCAGCACGGTCGCCGCGCTGGTCGTCACCCCGTGGAACCTCTTCTCCAACCCGACGGTGGTCAACTACTTCCTCGGCGGCCTCGGCGCCTTCCTGGGCCCGCTGTTCGGCGTGATCATGGTCGACTACTACGCGATCAAGCGAGGCAAGGTGAACGTGGACGAACTCTTCGACGCCGGCCCCGGCGCCCGCTACCACTACACCAAGGGCGTCAACCCCAAGGCGTTGTGGGCGTTCCTGCCCTCCGCCGGGGTCGCCGCGGTGCTGGCGCTGGTGAAGACGTTCAGCGACGTGGCGCCGTACTCCTGGTTCATCGGCACGGCGATGGCCGCCGGGCTGTACCTGGTGCTGTGCCGCGACGAGCGGGCCCGTACGGCAGGGACGGAGGTCTGACGGACGTGCGGATCGTCGTCACCAACTGCAACACCACGCGGGAGATGACCGAGGAGATCCTCCGTGGTGCGCGGGCCGCCGCCGCTCCGGGCACCACCGTGGCCGGACTCACCCCCGCCTGGGGCCCGGCGTCGGCCGAGGGGTGGCTCGACAGCTACCTCTCCGCGGCCGCCGTCCTCGACACTCTGCGCACCTACGACGGGCCGCCGTACGATGCCGTCGTCATGGCCGGCTTCGGCGAGCACGGACGAGAAGGCGTACGGGAGTTGGTCGACGTGCCCGTGGTCGACATCACCGAGGCCGCCGCCCACCTCGCCTGCCTCCTCGGACGGCGCTACGGCGTCGTCACCACCCTCGACCGGTCGTGCGGCCAGATCGAGGACAGCCTGGAGACCGCCGGCGTGGCCCGCAACTGCGCCGTCGTCACCGGCACCGGTCTTGGCGTCCTCGACCTCGCCGACGACCCGGCACGCACCGAGGCCGCCTTCCTCTCCGCCGCCGAACGAGCCCGCGAGGCCGGCGCCGAGGTCCTGGTGCTGGGCTGCGCGGGGATGACGGGACTGCAGCAGGCGGTGGGTCAGAAGCTCGGGCTCCCGGTCGTCGACGGGGTCGGCGCGGCCGTGAAACTCGCGGAGTCCCTGGTCGCGCTGGGGCTGAAGACGAGCCGCGCGGGCGGGTACGCGAAGCCGCTGCCGAAGACGCGGACGTGGGGGAGACCGGCGGGGTGAGCCGCGCCCCGCGGGACCTCGCCCCGTACGGTCCCGGGGCCCCGCGCTCTCAAGGCCGCACGGTCCAGAGGCCCAGCGGTCTCAAGGCAGCCGTACGGCCTTGAGGTCCCGCCGTCTCAAGGCAGCCGTACGGCCTTGAGGTCCCGCCGTCTCAAGGCAGCCGTACGGCCTTGAGGTCCCGCCGTCTCAAGGCCCTACGACCTTGATGCCCTGCCGTCTCAAGGCCGCCACACGTACCGCACGTCCGGCTCCCGCTCCTCGTTCCCGCTGCCGTCCGTGTGCTCGGCGGCGACGAATCCGTGGCGCTCGTAGAACCGGTGGGCGGGCTTGTTGACCTGGAAGGTCCACAGGTTCAGCCCACCGGGACTGCGCTCCTTGGCCAGCGCGACGAACCGGTCACCGATACCGCGCCCCCTCCACTCAGGGTGCAGATAGAGCTGCGACAGCAGATCCCCGGCGAGCACCATCATGCCCACGACGCCGCCGTCCGCCTGCGCGACCCACGTCTCCCGCGCCGGCACCACGACGTCCCGGATGTACGCGCGCACCTCGTCGTCGGTGCGCGGCCGGACGACCGTCGGCAGTGCGGCGGTGAACGACCGCAGCCAGACATCGGCGACAGCGGCGGCATCCGGGCCGGCCGCCCGGCGCAGCACGGCGGGGGCCGTCACCGGCCGCCCTTCCACTCCGGCATCACACACACTGCAGGAACCTCCCCATGTCGTCGGGACCTGGCCGTTCTCCTGCCCGGGTGACCACCTGCCCGGCCCACCCGCCCGCACGGGCCCAGTCCCCCACGTGATCATCCGGCTCCTCGCGAACGACCGCATCCCATTTTCCGGCGCGAGAGCCGTGACCGAAAGAGATTCGCTCTCCGGGGGCCCACGTGGCGTCGCCTGATCGGTCGCGGAACGATCACGCCGCCCGTACGGGCGGCCGTACCGCAGTGGCGACCGCGCCCCGCGGCTGCCTCAAGTTCGCCTGGCCCGACACCACTCCGGTACGGGCCCTGCGGGCGATCCTCCGGAGAACCTGGAAAAAATTCTCGGCGCGCGGCGATGAGTTTCGCCCGCCCCGGCGGTCAGCACCCAGAACGGACCGTAGGACAGGAGGGCCCATGTCGCTTCCGGAGATCGTCTCGCGTGAGCAGTGGCGGGCGGCGCGCGAGAAGTTACTGCGCAAGGAGGAGGCGGTCAGCCGGGCGCAGGAGGTGCTCAGCGCCGACCGGCGGCAGTTGCCCATGGTGGAGGTCGACCCCGAGTACATCTTCGAGGGCGGCGACGGCAAGGCCACCCTCCTCGACCTCTTCGAGGGCCGGGCCCAGCTGATCGTCCACCACTTCATGTTCGCGCCGCAGTGGGTGGCCGGCTGCCCCTGCTGCTCGGCCTTCCTCGACCAGGTCGGCCACCTGGCCCATCTGCGTGCCCGCAACACCGCCTTCGCGGCCGTCTCGCAGGCACCGTTCACCCGGATCCTGCCGTTCAAGGCGCGCATGGGCTGGACCGTGCCCTGGTACTCCTCCTGCCACGGCGACTTCAACCGCGACTTCGAGGCCACCGTGGAGCGGGACGGGGAGCAGGTCGAGCGCCCCGGACTCAGCTGCTTCCTCCGCGAGCGCGACCAGGTCTTCCACACCTACTCGGTGTACGACGACGGGCTGGACGGCCTCGGCACCGTCGCCGGGCTGCTGGACCTGACCGCGCTCGGCCGGCGCCCGTACGGCAGCGACCGCCTCCGGTTCCACGACGAGTACGAGAATTGACGGCAAGTACGGGAACGGACGACGAGTACGAGAACTGACACGGAACGTGCGGTTACGGTCACATTACGTCCCGCTCGTTTCGCCACGTGAACGAAACATCACGATCCGCGATGAACAGGTGTCGACTACGTCTCAGTCGGGTCACTGAACGGGGCGTCACCCCACTCCAGGGCGTTAACTCCAATAAGTACGACGCCAACTGGAGGTGCGAGATGGTGAACGGGCGAAAGGTGCTCGAGCGCTTTCCCGCCGGCGGACCGCGTGGATCGTGGCCCGCGGAGGAGTTCGCCTATGCGCGGCGGCTCGAAGGGCTGCCCGCCGAGGTCGTGATGGACCTCGCGACGGACACGTTCCTGGTGATCGTCCGGGGTGGTGACGCCGTCGAGTGAGACGGCCCGCCCGCTTTCGAGGTCCCTCCCGCTTTTGAGGTATCGACCGCTTTGGAGGTCGGCGCGCCGTTACGCGGAGAGGGAGCTGGACCAGTCCGGGGTCGTGCCGGTCACCCGGCACAGGGCCAGGTACAGGGGGATCGGCGGGGTGTAGGGGATCGTGCCCTCCGGGCGGTGGATCAGCCGGGCGGCATGGGGGACCAGGGCGCCGGGGGCGTAGTGGGCGGGGGCCGGCCAGGGCAGGGCGTAGTCGGAGTCCGACGGAACGATCCACCACCAGCGCGCGCCGTCGGTGTACACACACCCCACCCGGGGCAGGCGCGGAACGATCTGCTGCCCGATCCGGTCCGGCACGGCCACCGCGTCACAGCCGAGCGGCGCGGTCATGCCCTCGGGCACCGACAGCCGCAGGGGCGCCGGGTCCGGCGTGCGACGGCGGCGTCCGAGGCGGACCAGGGTGTCCAGGCCCATCGAGACTCCAGGGCCGCCGCCCGTCGCCCCTCCGGAGGCACCGGTACCGCCGAGGATGTTGCCGAGGGCGCCGCCGAGGCGGGCTCGGCCGGAGGCGACGCCACCGTGGCCGGAGTCGCCGGCGCTGCTCGTCCGGATGCGGCCGAAGCCGTCGGCACTGTTCACGTACGCCCTTCCGAAGCCGTCGGACCTGCTCACGTGCGCCCCTGCGAAGTCGCCGGCACCGCTCACGCCCGGTCCTGTCCGGGCTCGTGCGCTTCCGGAGTCGCTGGGGTCGACGGGGCCGCCCGAGCCCCGTGCCGGGATTCCGTCGGTTCCCCCTCGCCCGGTCCGCGCGAGGTGCCCGGCTTGGGACGCGCGCCCCAGCCCAGGTCGTTGCGCGGCTCGGCCATGTCCTGGGCCGTGTCGGTCTGCCGGGCCAGTTCGGCCCAGACCAGCAGCCCCGGCCCCTGCTCATGGGCGCCCCAGGCCCGGCACAGCGTGTCGATGAGAAGCAATCCCCTCCCGTGCTCCTCGTCGGGCCGCTGGGCGGCCGGGTGAGGTTCGCCGGGCGCACAGCCCTCGTCGCGCACGGCTATGCGGACCATGTCGTCGTGGTCGTGCAGCTCGCACACCACACGACTGCTCGCGGTGTGCACGATGGCGTTGGTGACCAACTCGGTGATGACCAGGGCCGCGTCGTCACACGTGTCGGCGCACACCGACCAGCCGGCCAACCGGGCACGCGTCAGGCGTCTCGCCTGTGCGGGAGAACCCGGGTGTGCGGCCAGCTCGAAGCGGAATCGGCGCTCGGCACCGTCCCCACCAGGGGAATCTGCCGTTGCCGTACCGAGACGGGAACGGTCTGCGACGGCCTCTGTTCCTAAGGGCGCGGACGGAATCACGCTTGCCACTATCTCCCCGCCGTGAACACTTGGCAAGTGTCACTCTGAAAAGTGCAGAGTGCTGTGTGACTCGGTCAAGGACCGTGGCACACTGCTCGCAACAGCACGTCGAGCGGCGCCAATTGGGACTGCCGTCGATCCGGGCCGGATCTTCGGGCAAGTCTTCGAACGGCGCCGCAGGGCTGTCGGGATTCTTTTGCCGGATTGGTCTGTCAGTTGGAGGTGCGACGTGAGCGAACCACGGTCCGCGCCGACCGTGGGCCAGGTGGTCCTCGGCCGCCGTCTGTTGGACCTGCGGGAGCGCGCCGGGCTCAAGCGTGAGGACGCCGCCCGTGTCCTGCGCGTCGCCCCCGCCACCGTCCGGCGCATGGAGATGGCCGAGGTCTCCCTGAAGATCCCGTACCTGCAACTCCTGCTGAAGGCCTACGGCGTCTGCGACGACGAGGCCGACCTCTTCGTGCAGCTCGCCGAGGACGCCAACAAGCCGGGCTGGTGGCAGCGGTTCCACGACATCCTGCCGGGCTGGTTCTCCATGTACGTCAGCCTGGAGGGCGCCGCCTCCCTCATCCGCTCCTACGAGCCGCACTTCGTCCCCGGCCTGCTCCAGACCGAGGACTACGCGCGTGGCGTGCTCCGGTCCGGCGCCGTCGGCCAGACGAGCCCCGACGACATCGAGCGTCATGTCGCCCTGCGCATGCAGCGTCAGGAACTCCTCACCCGCCCCGACGCCCCCCGTTTCTGGGTGGTGATGGACGAGACCGCCCTGCGCCGCGCGATCGGCGGTCCCGAGGTGATGCGCGCACAGATCGACAAACTCCTCGAGGTCGCGAAGCTGCCCCATGTGACGCTCCAGGTCGCACCGTTCGCCAACGGGCCGCACCCGGGGACGTACGGGCCCTTCGTGCTCTTCCGGTTCGCCGTGTCGGAACTGCCCGACATGGTCTACAGCGAGTACCTGACCGGCGCCGTCTATCTGGACGCGCGCTCCGAGGTGGCGACCCACCTGGAGGTCATGGACCGCATGGCGGCGCAGGCCGCTACGGCACAACGCACGAAGGAGATCCTGCGGGATCTCCGCAAGGAGCTGTGAATGAACCACATCACGCCACGCAGTCGCGTCTACAACGGCATGCCCGCGCGGGAGCTGGGCAGCGTCGGCTGGCACAAGCCCTGGAGCGGTGGCAACGGCGGCAACTGCCTGGAGGCGATGAAGCTGTCCGACGGACGGATCGCCGTACGCCAGTCCACCGACCCGGACGGCCCGGCGCTGATCTACACCACGGACGAGATGACCGCCTTCATCGAGGGCGCGAAGGCGGGGGAGGCGGACTTCCTGCTCTCCTGACCGGACCGGCTTGTTTTTACTTCTTGCTCAGCCTTCTTCGCCGACCTCTTCTCCCGACCTCTTCACCTCTTCACCTTCTCACTCAGCCTTTCCGCCCGACCTCTTCTCCAGACCTCCCTTCTCCAGCCCTCTCCGCTCGACCTCCATGTCCGTCAGAAGCCGCCCTGGAAGCCGTGCGGGCGCCGTCACCGCGGTGGCAGCACTCCGCACAGTGCCTCCAGGGCGGCTGTGTAAGCGTGTTCGGGCGGGGTGGCGTACCCGACCACCAGGCCGTCCGCCGGCGGCATGTCCGTCGCCGGGTGCCGGAAGGCGGCGAGGCCGTCCAGGGCGACACCCTGCCAGGCGGCGGCCTTCACCGTGGACCGCTCGGTGCCGGGCGGCAGCCGCAGCACGGCGTGCAGCCCGGCCGCGACACCGGTCGCCTCGATGTGCGGCGCGTGGGCGGCGAGCGCCGCGACCAGGCGGTCACGACGGCGCCGGTAGTGCTGCCGCATCCGCCGCACATGACGGTCGTACGATCCCGAGACCACGAAGTCCGCGAGCGCGAGCTGCTCCGGCACGCTCGCCCACGCCTCCCGCTCGCCCTTGACCGCGAGTACGGGCTCGACATACCGCTCCGGCAGGACCATCCAGCCCAGGCGCAGCGCCGGCGACAGGCTCTTGCTGACCGAGCCGATGTGGATCACCCGCTCGGGATCGAGACCCTGGAGCGCGCCGACGGGCTTGCGGTCGTACCGGAACTCACCGTCGTAGTCGTCCTCCAGAACCACCGTCCCACGCGCGCGTGCCCAGTCGATCACCGCGGCCCGCCGCTCCGGATGCAGCGGACCCCCGGTCGGGAACTGGTGCGCGGGCGTGAGCAGCACCGCCCGCTCCCGCCCCAGCTCCGCCACGCTCGCCCCGTGCTCGTCCAGCGGAAGCGGCACGGTCCGTACGCCGGCCGCCGCGAGCAAGCCCCGGTGGAAACCCAGCCCGTACGCCTCCACGGCCAGCGGGCCGCGCAGCACACCGCCGCCCGGCCCGCCCTGTCCGAACAGCAGCCGCACCGCGTGCGCGAAGCCCGAGCAGACGACGATCCGGTCGGGTGTGGTGCGCACGCCCCGCGCGCGTGCGAGGTACTCCGTGAGCGCCTCGCGCAACTCGCGCCGCCCGGCGGGATCCCCCGGCCCGAAGGCCTCGTTCGGCGCCGCCTGCAGAGCCCTGCGATACGCGGCCGACCAGGCGGCTCGCGGGAAGGCCGAGGCGTCCGGCGTGCCCTGCCTGAGGTCGTGCCGCGGCCCACGCGCGCGTGCGGGGCTCTTCCTGGGCACCCGCTCGGCGGGCCGCAGTGGCCGCGCACGGTCCGCGACCCGGGTGCCCGAGCCCTGGCGGGCGGTCAGCCAGCCCTCCGCGACCAGTTCCGCGTACGCGTCGGCGACCGTGTTCCGGGCCACGCCCAGGTCCGCGGCGAGCGAGCGGTACGGCGGCAGCCGCGTGCCGGGCGCCAACCGGCCGTCGCGCACGGCCTCGCGCAACACCCGGATCAACGCGGCCCGCCGCCCGCCCTGCCCGGTCAGATCCAGATGCAGGTCGGCCCCGATCCGCTCCGCCGAATTGACCCACGAATCCACCATGAAAATGCACCCTACAGCCGGTCTTTCCGGGTCATAGGTTGAAGCACATGACGACGAACACGACGAGCACGACGAACACGATGAGCACGATGAACACCACGCACGCGCCCGACACCACGCCCCCCGCCGCCATCACCGCCGCCGCGATCGCCGGGGCCGAGACCCGGCCCGCCCGCACGCGCCTGGACTTCGCGAAGTCCGCCCCGAAGGTCTTCCGCGCCCTCATCGGCTTCGACGCCGCCGCCCGCACGGGCCTCGACCCCGCGCTGGTCGAACTGATCCAGATCCGCGCCTCCCACCTCAACCACTGCGCCTACTGCCTCCACATGCACACCAACGACGCCCGCAAGGCCGGCGAGAGCGAGGACCGGCTGCACATGGTCGCCGTCTGGCGCGAGGCCCGGCACTTCTTCACCCCGAAGGAGCAGGCGGCCCTCGCCCTGACCGAAGCGGTCACCCTCGTTGCCGACGCGGGCGTACCCGACGACGTCTACGCCCGCGCGGCCACCCAGTTCGACGACGAGGAACTGGCCCACGTCCTCGCCCTGATCCTCACGATCAACACCTGGAACCGGGTGGCCCTCGCCACGGGCAAGATCGCGGGAACGGACGAGAGGAAGAACTGACAGCCGACCGTCACGCCCTCACGACGACCTCACGGCCTCACGCCCATACGGGGCCATACGGCCTCACGACCTCGCGCCGTCACACGGCCATCGGACGGTCGTACGGCGATATCGGCGCCGGCAGCACCGAACGTCCCGTCAGATAGTGGTCGACGGCCGCGGCCACCGCCCGTCCCTCCGCGATCGCCCACACGATGAGCGACTGCCCGCGGGCCGCGTCCCCGGCCGCGAACACCCCGGGCACGTTCGTCGCGAAGCCACGGTCCCGGGAGATCGTGCCGCGAGGCTCCAGCCGCAGCCCCAGCTGATCGATGATCCCGTCCTCCCGATCGGGCCCGGAGAAACCGAGCGCGAGCAGGACGAGGTCGGCGGGCAGCGTCTGCCCGCTGCCCGACACCGGCTGACGCCGCTCGTCGACCTCGACCAGATGCAGCGACCGCACATGCCCCCTTTCGTCCCCGTCGAAGTGCAGCGTGGACGCCGCGAACAAGCGCGCGTCCGCGTGCGCCTCGGGAGCCGTCCGCAGGTCCCGCGCCTCCTCGTGAGCCGCCGACAGCCGGTAGATCTTCGGGTACGTCGGCCACGGCTCGGCCTCGTCGTCCCGCTCGGCGCCCGGCTGCGCGTAGATGTCCAGCTGCGTCACGGACGCGGCCCCCTCCCGCACGGCCGTCCCCAGACAGTCCGCCCCGGTGTCCCCACCCCCCACGATCACCACGTGCCTGCCCGCCGCCGACAGCGGCGAGACCTCCAGATCCCCCTCACACACCCGGTTGGACAGCGGCAGATACTCCATCGCCTGGTGTATCCCGTTCAACTCCCGACCCGGCACCGGAAGTTCCCGCCACGCCGTGGCACCTGTGGCGATCACCACGGCGTCGTACCGCGCCCGCAGCTCCGTCGCCGGCACGTCCCGTCCGACCACCGTCGACGTACGAAACCGTGTCCCCTCCGCCCGCATCTGCTCCAGCCGGCTCTCCAGGTGCCGCTTCTCCATCTTGAACTCGGGGATGCCGTACCGCATCAGCCCGCCGATCCGGTCGTCCCTCTCGTACACGGCCACCGTGTGCCCGGCCCGCGTCAGCTGCTGCGCGGCGGCGAGCCCGGTCGGCCCCGAGCCGATCACCGCGACGGTCTTCCCGGTCAGACGGTCCGGCGGCCGGGGCGGGACGAAGCCCTCCTCCCAGGCCCGGTCGGCGATCGCACACTCGACGTTCTTGATGGTGACGGCCGGCTGGTTGATCGCGAGCACACACCCCGCCTCGCACGGCGCCGGACACAGTCGCCCCGTGAACTCGGGAAAATTGTTCGTGGCATGCAGCCGGTCACTCGCCGCCAGCCAGTCCTCCCGCGACACCAGGTCGTTCCACTCGGGGATCAGATTGCCCAGCGGGCACGCGTCGTGGCAGAACGGGATGCCGCAGTCCATGCACCGGTCCGCCTGCTTGCTGATGATGGGCAGCAGCGCGCCCGGGACGTACACCTCGTCCCAGTCCCGGACCCGTTCCTCGACGGGCCGCCGCGGCCACTCCTGGCGCGGCGTGTTCATGAACCCCTTGGGATCGGCCATGGTCGGCTACCTCGCGTACGCAAACCGGGGCACTGCGCTCACGCCGGGCTGTACGTCATCGGGCGGCACCCTTTTCGCCACGATACGTCGCCGCTGTCACCTGCGCAGAATGGCGACCGGCGCCCCGGGGGAGAGGACAATCAGGTCAGGGCGACCACGTACGCGAGGGCGGCGGCTGCGGAGGCGACGGTCCGGACGTGGTTCCAGAAGGTCCACTCGCGCACGTACGCCGGCCAGAACTCGGCCGCCTCCGCGGTGCCCGGCGTCATCCGGGCCAGCCTGTCGTTGCGCGGCACGTTCGCGACCAGGGTCAGCCCGAAGGACCCGAACACATACAGCGCGCTGCCCAGCAGCAGTGCCGCCTTCCCGTCGGCCGGCCACACCACGAACGTCACCACCGCGACTATCGCGCACAGCACCGCCGTACCGCTGAACACCAGCATGAAGGCAGGCGTCACCGCGGCCACGTTGATCGCGTTCATCGCCGCCACGCCCTGCGCGGGCGGCAGCGAGGCCAGGCCCCGCATCACGAACGTTGAGAACGCGCAGAAGACGCCCGCCACCAGCCCGGTCCCCAGGACCCCCAGCACCGCCAACACGAAGAACGGCCCCTCGACCATCTCCACACCCCGCTTCCATGTCGCCCGATCACCCCACAACGCCTCACTCCGAGTGAACCCCAAACCCCGGCCCCTGCCCATGCCCGAGAACCGCCACTCCATACGCCGGCGTCCACCACCCCCGCCCCCTCACCCGGCGTCGGCCATCTCCCCCCACCCCCACCCCCGCAGCACGCCCTCCACGACCTCCGCGATCCGCCGCCGCGCCTCGTACCGGTGCAGGCCGGTCATCAGCAGCTGGTCGTACGACGTGTCCACATGCCGCACGGACGCCACGACCGCCGAGATCACCGCCCCCTCCGACAACGCCCGCCCCGCCGCACTGCGCCCCACCCGCCCACTGCCCCGCGCGGACGCGTGCGCCGCGATCTCCCGGGCCCGCTCCGCCGGGCACCCGGGAAACAGCCGCCGGATCTCGGCCGCGAACGCTGCGGCGAAACGCTCGTCCTCCGCCTCCCTGCGCCTCGCGTCCCGCACCCGCCGGCGATGTCGGGCCTCCGCGTCCGCCAGGCACCGCGCCTCGGCCCGCGCCAGGGCGTCCTCCTCCACCAGCACGCCCTGCCGTTCGTACCGGCTCCGGCGCCGGTTGTACCGCACCACCACCGCCGACAACGTGCCCTCCTCCCGCGACCGCCGGGTCAGCGCGGTGTCGCCACGCGGCAGGAACACCAGGTGCCCCAGATCCGCGCAGTCGAGGCAGCGCGGCGCCCCGTCCTCCAGCATGAGCAGCGACAGCGGCCCACGCCGGCACCCGGCACAGCGCTTGCGCCGCAACGGCTGGACGACGACAAGTCCGCCGGGGAAGAGGGAAGTTGCGAGTCGTGCCATACGCGCTTCATTCCCCGTCCCCACCCACCGCTCCCACCCCGGCCCACGCCGCCTTCTCGCTCCCGCCGAGCCACCTTCCCGCCTTCCGCCGAGCCACCTTTCTCTCCCTCCGCCGAGTCACCGTCTCGCTCCCGCCGAGCCACCTGTGCGTCGGCAGCCGAGAGCCCCCCGCCCCGGTCTCCGATGTCACCCGGCATCATGGGCCCGTGCGACTCGAAGCGATCACCTGGGACCGGCTGGCCGAGCTGCTGGCCGACCGGCTCGTCGGGCTGGCACCGGCCGACGGCGGTGCCTGGACCCGTGTGGGCTTCGACGGTGCGCCTGCCGCACGCCCCGGAGACCTGGCCGAGCGCGTCGCCGAGGCGCTGCGCGTGCGCGGCCGGCCGTCGCTCGTCGTCGGCTCCGAGGGCTTCGTGCGCCCCGCCTCACTGCGCCTGGAACACGGGCGGCGGGACGTGGAGTCGTACTACAGCGGCTGGTTCGACACGAACGCCCTCTGGCGCGAGGTCTTCGGCCCGCTCGACCCCGGAGGCGACGGCCGTGTCCTGCCCGACCTGTGGGACCCGGCCACCGACCGCGCCACCCGCAGCGCCTACGTCCAGCTGCCACCCGGCGGGATCCTGCTGCTGCACGGCCCCCTCCTTCTGGGCCACTGGTTCCCCTTCGACCTGACCGTCCACGTCCTCCTCTCTCCTGGCGCCCTGCGCCGCCGTACCCCCGAGACCGACCACTGGACGCTCGCCGCCTTCGAGCGCTACGAGGCCGAGAACGACCCCGCCGCCACGGCCGACGTGCTGGTCCGCGCCGACGACCCACGGCACCCCGCCTGGAACGGCTGAGCCGAGCCGCCCGTCCCCTCCTCCGCGAGCTGCCGGCCCTCCCGGCGCAACGGCGTCAGAGCCAGCCGTTGCGCCGGAAGCCCCGGTACAGCACGCCGCAGGCGAGCACCATCACGCCCATGACGAGCGGGTATCCGAACCGCCAGTGGAGCTCGGGCATGTGGTCGAAGTTCATGCCGTACACCCCGCAGACCATCGTCGGCACGGCGATCACCGCGGCCCACGCCGTGATCTTCCGCATGTCCTCGTTCTGCGCGACCGTCACCTGCGCGAGGTGCGCCTGCAGGATCGAGTTGAGCAGCTCGTCGAACGCGGCGATCTGGTCCTTGGCCCGCATCAGATGGTCCAGGACATCCCTGAAATAGGCCTGTATCTCGGGGTCGATCACCCGTATCGGCCGGATGGACAGATCCTCCACCGGTCGCGCGAGCGGCACCACCGCCCGCTTCAGTTCGAGGAGTTCACGCTTCAACTGGTAGATGCGCCCCGGGTCGGTCCGCTCACCGCTCTCCGAGAACACGTCCGCCTCGACCTGGTCGATGTCGGCCTGCACCGCGTCCGTGACGTTCAGATAGTCGTCGACGACATGGTCGGCGATCGCGTGCAACACCGCCGCCGGCCCCTTCGCGAGCTGCCCGGGATCCGCCTCCAGCTCCTCCCGCAACGGGCCGAGTGAGCCATGCCGGCCGTGCCGCACCGTGATGACGAAGTCCTCACCGACGAACACCATGATCTCGCCGGTGTTCACCACCTCGCTCGTCGCCGTCAACTTCTCGTGCTCCACGTAGCAGACGGTCTTGAACACCGCGAACAGCGTCTCCCCGTACCGCTCCAGCTTCGGGCGCTGATGGGCCTCGACCGCGTCCTCCACCGCCAGCGGGTGCAGGTCGAACAGCTCGGCGATGCCCGCGAACTCATGGTCCGTCGGTTCGTGCAGCCCCAGCCAGACGAAACCCTCGCCGCGCTTGCGCACCATCTTCACGGCATCCACCAGGTCGGTGCACCCCGGCACCCGGACGCCGTCCTGGTACATCACGCAGTTCACGACCGAGGAGCCCAGCGGCGACCTGGCGGGATGGCTCAGGTCCACGCGCGACCGCCGCCGGGCCAGCCGCGCCACCTTGCGCAGACCACCGACCCTGCCCAGCCCCGTGACCTTCCGCAGATTCCCCGCCATGGACATCTGGGTCTCCTTGCCTGGATCTCCTCGCACACCGCTTTCGCGTCCTGCCCGGAAAGTCTGCCAGTCCCGCGCAAAGGGCGGGTAAGCCTGTGGGAACAGGCCGTTCCGCTTTGTTCCCGTCTGTGGACGGGGTTGTTCCCGCCTGTGGACGGGGTTGTTCCCGCCTGTGGACGGGGTTGTTCCCGCCTGTGGACGGGGTTGTTCCCGCCTGTGGACGGAGCGTCGGCCGCTTCGGACAACGGGGGCGGCTGGGATGATCGCCGCATGACGCGATCCGACGGGTACCTCCTCGACAACCAGCAGACGGAGGCGGGACAGCGTTTCGACGCCTTCGCCACCCTCTTCGATCCCACGACGTTCCGGCACCTCACAGGCTTCGGACTCGGACCTGGCTGGCGCTGCTGGGAGGTCGGGGCCGGCGGCACCTCGGTGGTGTCCTGGCTCGCCAAGAAGGTCGGTCCGACGGGCAAGGTGGTCGCCACCGACATCGACACCTCGCGGCTTGCCGCCGTGGCCAGGCACCCGGTGGAGGTGCGGGTCCACGACGTGGGCGCGCAGGAGCCACCGGCCGAGGGCTTCGACCTCGTGCACGCCCGGCTGGTCCTCGTCCACGTACCGGACCGGGAAAGGGCGCTGCGGTCCATGGTCAAGGCGCTGCGGCCCGGCGGACGACTGCTGATCGAGGACGCCGACCCCGCCCTGCAGCCCCTGATCTGCCCCGACGAGTACGGTCCCGAGCAGCAGCTCGCCAACCGGCTGCGGCACGGCTTCCGCAAACTGCTCGCCCACCGAGGCGCCGACCTGTCCTACGGCCGCAAGCTCCCGCGCCTGCTCCGCGAGGCCGGACTGCGCGGGGTGGAGGCCGACGCGTACTTCCCCATGTCCTCACCCGCCTGCAGCGCGCTGGAGTCCGCCACGGTCCGCCAGATCCGCGAGCAGCTCGTCGCCGCGGGCCTGGCCACCGACGAGGAGATCGACCGGCACCTGGCGAACGTGGAAGCGGGGGGCATGGACCTGGCGACGGCGCCGATGATCTCGGCGTGGGGTCGTAAGAGCTGAGGCGGAGGTCGCATAAGGGCTGAGGCGGAGGTCGCAGGGGTCGAAGCATCGGACGTCGTTGTCCTGCCGTGCGGCCGGCGCGGCGAGGCTCGCCTGGACCGCTCACGGCGAGCGCGGCTCCGCCTGGCCGGCCTTGGTGAGCTGTGCCGGGTGCCAGATGCTCGCCTACGGGGGTGAGTCCCTGCTCTCCCTGCCCCGAGGGGGCGGTCTGCCGCCCACGTGTTCCACCGCCCGCGCGCCCGCCCGGCATCCGTCCCGTGCCGCCTCCCCGGGATCCGCGCCTGCGACGAGGGCGGCGAGGAAGGCGCCGGTGAAGGCGTCACCGGCGCCGGTCGTGTCCCGGGGCGTGGCCGCGGCCGCCGGAACCCGGGCGAGCGCGTCTCCGGAGCGGGCCACCAGCGCCCCGTCCGCACCCGACTTGGCCACCACCAGCGGGACGACCCGGCTCAGCTTGGTCGCCGCGTCCGCCCAGTCGGACAGCCCGGTCAGCAGACACGCCTCGTCCCGGCTGGGCAACAGCACGTCCAGCCCCTCCGCGAACGCCAGGAAACGGTCCACGCCCAGTTCCACGAGGAAGCCCGCCGACGCGGGATCCAGACTGACCGGCACCCCACGCGCGCGTGCCGCCGCGAGCGCCACCTCCGCGAGGGCTCGGCTGGTCTCCGAGAACAGCAGATAGCCCGAGAGATGCAGCCGGGCGACCCCGTCGAGCAACGCGTCCGACCAGTCCGCGGGCTCGAGCCGCAGCGAGGCACCGCTGTCCGTGAGGAACGTACGCTCGGCCGCCGCACCGGTGTCGACCAGGCAGATCACCGTTCCGGTCGCTGCCTGCGGATCGACCACTAGCCGCGGCCGCACACCGTTTGCGACCAGCTCCCGCTCGTGCCACCGCACCGCATCCGCACCGACCCGACCCAGCAGCCGTACGTCCGCACAGCCCGCGTCGGCGGCCCAGCAGGCCACGTTGGCGCCCGCGCCGCCCGGCAGCGTCCGGATCACGGCCGCGGTGTCGGTGCCCCCGGCGAGCGGACCCCGATGCCGGGCGACGACGTCCGTGACGACGTCCCCGACGACCAGCAGCGCCCCGGCCCTGCTCGTGGTCACCCCTTGGTCCACGCCGTGGCGATCCGGGCCGCCAGCCGCACGTTGCCGCGCACCGCCGCCAGGTTGGCGCTCAGTGAGGCCCCGTCCGTGTGCCGGACCAGGTAGTCCAGCAGGAACGGGGTGACGGCCTGGCCGGTGATCTCCTCCTCCTCACAGGCGCGCAGCGCGTCCGCGAGTACACGCGCGTGGAGGGCCGGATCGAGCTGCTCCTCCTGCGGGACGGGATTGGCGACGATCAGAGCCGACTCCCGCGCGCCGAGCGTGTCCTGCGCCCGCATGACCTCCGCGACCTGCTCCGGGCTGTCCAGCGTCCAGTCGACCGGATGACCCGAGTCGGACAGGTAGAAGCCGGGGAACCACTCGGTGCGATACCCCGCGACGGCCACGCCCAGCGTCTCCAGGCGCTGCAGGGTCGCCGGCACGTCCAGGATCGACTTCACGCCCGCGCAGACCACGGTGATCCGGGTCCGCGCCAGCAGGCCCAGATCCGCCGACTCGTCCTGCGTCACCGTCCACTGCCGGTGCACACCGCCCAGGCCGCCCGTCGCGAACACCCGGACGCCGGCCAGCGCCGCGAGCTGTGCCGTCGCCGACACCGTGGTCGCCCCGCTCGCTCCCGCCGCCACGGCCAGGGGCAGATCGCGGTGGCCGAGCTTGCGGATGCCGTTCTCGTTGGCGACCCGCTCCAACTGCTCCTTGTCCAGGCCGACGCGCGGGCGCCCGTCCACCACGGCGACGGTGGCGGGCACCGCGCCCTCCCGGCGCACCACGTCCTCCAGCTCCAGCGCCACCTGAAGATTTCGTGGACGCGGAAGCCCGTGCGCGATGATCGTGGACTCCAGGGCCACCACGGGCCGCCGTGCGCCGATCGCCTCCCGGACTTCTTCCGACAACACCAGCACCACGCGCCCGCCTCCTGTCCGTCGGTCCTCCCTCATCTCTGGCGATCCGCACTCCCGGCTAAACGCTTGTGGCCCCGCCCGTGTCAGAACAGCGGCTCGGGCAGCACACCCTCCAAGGCGAGCAGCTTTCTTTTGGCCTCCAGACCGCCCCCGAAGCCCCCGATACCGCCGTCGCTCTCCACCACCCGATGGCACGGCACGACGACCGGCAGCGGATTGGAGCCCATCGCCGCGCCCACCGCCTGCGCCCCGCCGGGCTGCCCGACCCGCCCGGCCAGATCGCCGTAGCCCACCACCGTGCCGTACGGGACGCCGGAGGCCAGTTCGCGCAGCACCTGCCGGTTGAACCCGGAGATCAGCGACCAGTCCAGGGGAAGATCGAAATCGTGGCGCTCGCCCGCGAAGTACGCCTCGATCTGGCGTATCGCCTCGGCCAGGAGCGGTGAGTCCAGAGCCTCGACGGGCTCGGTCCCCAGCCGTGCCGCGAGGCGCTCCAGCGTCCGCTCGCGCACGGCGTCCGTGGCGTGGAAGACGACGTTGACCAGACCGGCACGCGTCGCCGCCAGCATCAGCGGACCGATACCGGTGCCCACGACGGCCCACACGACCTGCTGCTCGTCCTGCCCGTGACTGTCCATGAACCCACCGTACGGCCCGCCACTGACATTGATACTCGTACGCGGGTTCCGGCGGTCGTGGCTCTGCCACTGACTGGCGCCCTGCTGGGCTGTCTTCGCGTTGTTCTGCCCGGCCGCCGGAACCTGGTTCTCATGGCTCCGGCCGGGCGGACCATGACCTGATAGGAGCTTGGTCAACGCCCCCGACCAGGGACGACGGCTCAGTTTGCGCGCAGCGCCGCCCGCACCACGTCGGGCTTGTTCGTGATGATCCCGTCGACGCCGTAGCCCACGACCTGCCAGGCGGCGACCTTGTCGTCCACCGTCCAGGCGAACACACCGAGCCGCCTGCCGTGCGGCCCGGTGACGGCGTGCACGGAGGAGACGTAGCCGGCGGAGATCGAGCCGTACGAGGGATTGACCAGATCGGCGAAGCGCGCGTACGCGTGCAGTTGCGCCACCGGCGGCTTGCCCAGGAAGGCGGTGGTGAGAGCCGGCTTCAGCTCGTGCACGGTCCGCACGCTGTCCGCGCTGAAGCTCTGCACGACCAGCCGCCCGAGGTGCCGCTGGTCCAGCCAGCCCTCGTTGCCGAGAAGCTTCAGGGTCTGCTGCTCGATGCCGGGGTACAGCTCCGGATTCTTGATCTCCAGCAGCAGCCGCTCGTGATTGTGCTCGACCCGGCGCATGTACTGCTCCAGTGTCGGCACGCGTGTGCCCGCGTATGCGGGGGAGTACCAGCTGCCCGCGTCCAGCCGGGCGATCTCGGCCGCGGTGAAGTCCTTCACCTTCCACGGTGCCCGTCCGGGGAAGACGTCCTCGACGTTTGTCGTGCGGGCCAGGCTGTCGTCGTGGATCACGACCAGCCGGCCGTCCTTGGTGCGCTGGACGTCGTTCTCCACCCAGGTGAAGCCGAGCTGTGCCGCCTTGTCGATGGAGGCGAGGGTGTTCTCGGGGGCGTAGGCCGAGGCGCCCCGGTGGGCGATCACCGTGGCGTCGCCGGTCTCACCGGCCCGCGCGGGGGACGAGGGGCTCAGCAGGGTCACCGCTGCCAGGATCGCGACGGCCGTGGCGGCGACAGCGCGCGCGTGCACGTGCATACGTACTCCTCGCGTCGAGAGAACACCGACAGCACCAGATTTTCTCAGCCCGGGAGCGACGACACGCGCGCGCAGGACGGCCACAGAATGAATACCACCGCCCGCGTCCGCTCATGGGTGCCGCACAACTGGGGCAGGGCCGTGTTTCTTTGCCGGAAAATCGTTCGACCATTCCGGTGGGGGTCATACTCTCTGCGTCTACCCTGACCGCCGCCGCGGTCCTGGGACGGGGGCACATGTCAGGTATTCCGGGACGCAAGAAGGCGGAAGGGCAGCCGCGCATGCAAGGCACGGTCGACGGATTCAGTTACGGGGTCGTCACCCCGCTGGCCGCGTATGTGATGGCGTGCCTCGGTGGTGCCCTCGGCCTGCGCTGCACGACCCGGTCCCTGCTGGTCAGCCACTCCTGGAGGCCCGCCTGGCTGGCCCTGGGCGCCGCGGCGATCGGCTCCGGCATATGGACCATGCACTTCATCGCCATGATGGGCTTCACCATCAAGGACATCCCGATGCACTACGACAAACCGATGACCTACGCGAGCCTCGGCCTGGCCATCGTCATGGTGGGTTTCGGGATCTTCATCGTCGGTTACCGGGGCGCCACCGGCATCCCCCTTTTCACCGGCGGCACGGTCACCGGTCTGGGCATCGCCTCGATGCACTACCTCGGCATGGCGGGCATGCGCTTCCACGGGCGGTTTCAGTACAACACGCTCACCGTGGCCGCCTCCGTCGTCATAGCGGTCGTGGCCGCCACCACCGCCCTGTGGGCCGCCGGGCGCGTCCGGGGCCTCCTGTGGAGCGTGGGAGCCAGCCTCGTCATGGGCCTGGCCGTCAGTGGGATGCACTACACCGGTATGGCGGCCCTCAGCGTCCACCTCCACGGCGTCCCCGACACGACCCCGGGCGACTCGCCGACCTCCGTGCTCGCGCTGATGCTGATCGGCCCACTGGCCTTCCTGCTCCTCGCCGGCGTCGTCGTGATGTTCGACCCGCTGATCGTCATGGGCAAGCCCGCGCTGCCCCCGGTCGAGTTCAAACCGGGTGTCCCGGCCGCCACCGTCGCCTCCCACCATGTCCGGCACCTGCCGCTCCGCCCCGTCCGCGGGCCGCTCCGCCACGCGGGTTCCCGAGCCTCCCGCACCCCCCAGAACCGCTGACCCGAGCCCGTTGTCAGTGGGGGGTCGTACGGTTGATGGCATGCGGCCCGTTTCCCACATCGAACGCACGGTGGCGCCCTTCGAGGTCGTCAGTTCCTACCAGCCCAACGGCGACCAGCCGGCGGCCATCGCCGAGCTGGCCAAGCGCGTCGAGGCCGGTGAGAGGGACGTCGTCCTGCTCGGCGCGACCGGCACCGGCAAGTCCGCCACCACCGCGTGGATGATCGAGAAGCTTCAGCGTCCCACGCTGGTCATGGCTCCGAACAAGACACTGGCCGCCCAGCTGGCCAACGAGTTCCGCGAACTCCTGCCGAACAACGCGGTCGAGTACTTCGTCTCGTACTACGACTACTACCAGCCCGAGGCCTACGTCCCGCAGTCGGACACCTACATCGAGAAGGACTCCTCGATCAACGAGGAGGTCGAGCGCCTGCGCCACTCGGCGACGAACTCGCTGCTCACCCGTCGTGACGTCGTGGTGGTCGCCTCGGTGTCCTGCATCTACGGCCTAGGTACTCCGCAGGAGTACGTGGACCGGATGGTCCCTCTCAGGGTCGGCGACGAGATCGACCGGGACGAGCTGCTGCGCCGTTTCGTCGACATCCAGTACACGCGCAACGACGTGGCCTTCAGCAGGGGCACCTTCCGCGTCCGCGGTGACACCATCGAGATCTTCCCGGTCTACGAAGAGCTGGCCGTGCGCATCGAGATGTTCGGCGACGAGATCGAGGCCCTGTCCACGCTCCACCCGCTCACCGGCGAGATCATCAGCGACGACCAGCAGCTGTACGTCTTCCCCGCCTCCCACTACGTCGCCGGCCCCGAGCGCATGGAGCGGGCCGTCAACGACATCGAGAAGGAACTGGGGGAGCGCCTCGCGGAGCTGGAGAAGCAGGGCAAGCTCCTGGAGGCCCAGCGCCTGCGGATGCGGACCACGTACGACATCGAGATGCTCCGTCAGATCGGCACCTGCTCCGGTGTCGAGAACTACTCGATGCACTTCGACGGCCGCCTGCCCGGCTCCCCGCCCAACACGCTGCTGGACTACTTCCCGGACGACTTCCTGCTCGTCATCGACGAGTCGCACGTCACGGTGCCTCAGATCGGCGCCATGTACGAGGGCGACGCCTCCCGCAAGCGCACCCTGGTCGAGCACGGCTTCCGGCTGCCCTCCGCCCTCGACAACCGGCCGCTGAAGTGGGAGGAGTTCCAGGAGCGCATCGGGCAGACCGTCTACCTGTCGGCGACCCCCGGAACCTACGAGCTGTCCCGCGGGGACGGTGTCGTCGAGCAGATCATCCGCCCGACCGGCCTGGTCGACCCGGAGGTCGTGGTCAAGCCCACCGAGGGGCAGATCGACGACCTGGTGCACGAGATCCGCAAGCGCACCGAGAAGGACGAGCGCGTCCTGGTCACCACACTCACCAAGAAGATGGCCGAGGACCTCACCGACTACTTCCTGGAGCTCGGCATCCAGGTGCGCTACCTGCACAGCGACGTCGACACCCTGCGCCGTGTGGAACTGCTGCGCGAGCTGCGGTCCGGCGAGTTCGACGTCCTCGTCGGCATCAACCTGCTGCGTGAGGGCCTCGACCTGCCCGAGGTGTCCCTGGTGGCGATCCTCGACGCCGACAAGGAGGGCTTCCTGCGCTCCGGGACCTCGCTGATCCAGACCATCGGCCGCGCGGCGCGCAACGTCTCCGGCCAGGTCCACATGTACGCCGACAAGATCACCCCGGCGATGGAGAAGGCCATCGACGAGACCAACCGGCGCCGGGAGAAGCAGGTCGCGTACAACAAGGCCAACGGCATCGACCCGCAGCCGTTGCGCAAGAAGATCAACGACATCGTCGCGCAGATCGCCCGCGAGGAGGTCGACACCGAGCAGCTGCTCGGCTCCGGTTATCGCAAGCTGAAGGACGGCAAGGGCGCCAAGGCACCCGTCCCGTCGCTCGGCGACAAGGCGGCCAAGGGAGGGACGGCCGCGAAGGCCGGCAAGTCGGCCAAGGGCAAGGCGGGGGCCGCAGTGCCCACGGACCGTCCGGCGGCCGAACTCGCCGAGCAGATCGAGGAGATGACGGAGCGCATGCGTGCCGCCGCCGCCGAGCTGCAGTTCGAGATCGCGGCCCGGCTGCGTGACGAGGTCTCCGAGATGAAGAAGGAACTGCGCCAGATGCGCGAGGCGGGTATCGCCTGAGTCCGCGCCACAGTGCCGGACCTCGGTAAATGCGCGCAGTGTTGCAACACCGACACAAAGCGCGGACCGGGGTTCGGCACTGTCAGTGCTCCTGCGTAGGGTTCTCGACAACCGCGCATCGCGCGGCAACAGGGGAACACCGAGAGGGGAAGCAGCCGTGACCGTCAACTTGACCAAGGGTCAGGCCATCAGCCTGGAGAAGAAGGACGGTGGCAGCCTGACCGCGGTCCGTATGGGTCTCGGCTGGAAGGCGGCCAAGCGGCGCGGTCTGTTCGGCTCACGCACACGGGAGATCGACCTGGACGCCTCGGCGGTGCTGTTCGCCGACAAGGAGCCCGTGGACGTCGTCTTCTTCCGGCACCTGGTGAGCGACGACGGCTCCGTGCGTCACACCGGCGACAACCTGGTCGGCGGCGTCGGCCAGGGCGGCGACGACGAGGCCATCCTCGTGGACCTGCAGCGCATCCCGGTCCACATCGACCAGATCGTCTTCACCGTCAACTCCTTCACGGGGCAGACCTTCCAGGAGGTGGAGAACGCCTTCTGCCGTCTGGTGGACGAGACCAACGGCCAGGAGCTGGCCCGCTACACGCTGGCCGGCGGCGGCGAGTACACCGCCCAGATCATGGCCAAGGTGCACCGCGCCGGATCGGGCTGGACGATGACTGCCCTCGGAACCCCGGCCAACGGCCGTACCTTCCAGGACCTGATGCCGGCCATCAGCCCGCACCTGTAGAAGGCCCGCTCGCGCAGAACGGCCCGCTCGCGGGTCCGGACGCGCACGACAACACGACACAGGGGGCGACGGGCGATGACGGCCGAGCTGGTGCGGGGACAGAACCACCCGCTCTCCCGGACCCGTTTGGAGATCCGGATCTCGGCCGGAGTACCGGTGCTGGCGGGGGCCACCCTCGGCGACGAGCACGGTCGTGTGCACGGCGCCCAGTGGGTGGCCCACCCCGGCGCCCCCGCCTTGCCCGGGATCGAGGTTTCCGGGCAGGCCGCCGCCGAGCACCGCCTGGCCGTCGACCTGGCAGCCGTGCCCGATGCCGTGCATCGCGTCACCGTGCTGCTGGCCCTGCCCACGCAGCCCGGAGCGGTGCTCCGTTTCGGCGCGGTCGCCGCGCCACGGACGGCGGTCACCGATCCCGACGGCACCGAGATCGTCCGCTTCGCCCTCGCCGGCCTGGACGCCGAATCGGCTGCCTGCGCCCTGGAGTTGTACCGCAGACAGGGTGCCTGGAAGGTACGAGCGGTCGGCCAGGGCTACGCGGGCGGGCTCGCCGCGCTCCTCGCCGACCAGGGCGTGCCCGGGGCCACCGAACTCGCGGCGGACATCGAGGAGGCGGTGGCGCGCAGCCTCGCCCGCGCGGTTCCGCCGCAACAGCCCCAGGAGACGCCGGCCTCTTCGGTGCCACGTCCGACCCCCGCGCACGACGCTCAGGACGCGCCCGAGGCGCGGACACCGGGCGGGCCGATCGACTACACGCACCCGGGCCGGCGCCGTACACCTGCGGCCCCGCCCCCGCCCGTACCCCCAGCCCCCGCGGATCCGAGCGGGCAGCCCGGTCAACCGGGGCGGCCCGTCGCGGGCGACGCGGTGGGCTGGTCCATGGAGGAGCGGCTGTACAACCAGGTCTGGGGCATGTTCGAGGACCTGGCCCGCAGCACGGCCGCGCTGCGCAGCGCCGTCGACTTCGCCGACTCGCGCCTGGAGAAGGAACTCGACCAGCTCCTCGCCGATCCGCGGGGCAGGCTCGGCGGCGCGGGCGACGCCGCACGCGAGGAGGCCCACGCCCGGCACGCCCACCTGGTCGGCCAGGCGCGGGCTGCCTTCGACCGCGACCTCGCTCAACTCACCGCCGAGTCCGAGGTGGTCGAGCCCGCACTCACGCCGGCGTACGCCGGCTGGGACAACCCGGTCTGGCACGGCTACCACGTCCCGGCCGAGCCGCCCATGGCCGTGCGGCTCGGCGATCTCCATCTCCCCGAGAGTGAGCCGCTGCGCATTCCGCTGCTGGTCGGACTGCCGTTGGCGCGGGGCCTGTGGATCGACAGCGGGCCTGTGGCGGAATCCGGCGGCGCCTTCCCGGACTCCGCCGACTCGCGCCGGCTGGCCCTGGAGACAGCGGTCGCGGTGGCGGCCCGGCTGCTGGCCGTCCATCCTGTGGGCGAGTTCGCCCTGCAGGTCATCGACCCGGCCGGCGCCGGCGCCGGGACACTCCAGCCGTTGACCCGGACCGGGGCACTGGCCGCGCCACCCGGCACCGGCGCGGCGGGCGTGACGGACGTTCTCGCGCGCCTCACGCGGCGGGTCGACCTGGTGCAGATGGCGGTCCGCGGCGGCGCGGCCGAGTCGCTGCCGGCGGATATCGACACCGCCCAGCAGTTGCTGATCGTCAACGACTTCCCGCACGGCTTCGGCGACCGGGCGGTGACCCAGCTGCGCTATCTCGCCGACGAGGGCCCGGCCGTCGGTGTCCACCTCCTGATGGTCGCAGACCGCGAGGACGCCGCCGCGTACGGCCCGTTGCTCGACCCTTTGTGGCGTTCGCTCGTGCGACTCACTCCGGTACCCGACGACCACCTGGCCGATCCCTGGGTGGGGCACGCCTGGACGTACGAACCCTCGCTCGTGCCCGCGGACAGCGAGATTCTCGAGCGGGTGTTGACGGAGGTGTCGCGAGCTCGCACCAAGTACTAGTAAAGAGCATCTGACCTGGGAATTTGAAACTTTCTTTACTTTTGACTTTACCTTTCCTTGGTGATTGGGGTACCGTCTTCCGTACGGAGGGGAGTACTCCCTGATGCGGCGCACCCGTCAGTACGGATCGATGTGGATCCCGGGGCGCCGGCCCGAACCGGGTGGAAGAGACCTCCGGCAGCGACAACGCTGATGTGTTTGCCGTTTCGACATGCCGGAGGTGCAGTGGAAGTCTCCCCGACCCTGTGGGTGCTGACGATCGCGGGCCTGGCCGCCCTGATCGCGGTCGATTTCTTCATCGGTCGCAAGCCCCATCACGTGTCCATCAAGGAAGCGGGCGTCTGGACGGCCGTCTGGATCGCCCTGGCCGGGCTCTTCGGCCTCGGTCTGTACGTCTTCGGCGGCGGTCAGCCGGCCGGCGAGTTCTTCGCCGGCTTCGTCACCGAGAAATCGCTCAGCGTCGACAACCTCTTCGTCTTCGTCCTGATCATGGCGAAGTTCGCCGTCCCCACGCAGTACCAGCAGCGCGTCCTGCTCTTCGGTGTCCTCATAGCCCTGGTCCTGCGGGCCGTGTTCATCGCCGCGGGAGCCGCGATCCTCGCCAGCTTCTCCTGGGTGTTCTACCTCTTCGGCGCCTTCCTGATCTGGACCGCCTGGAAGCTCGTCCAGGAGGCCCGCGCCGAGGAACAGGACGAGGAGTACGAGGAGAGCAAGCTGCTCAAGGCCGTCGAGCACAGGTTCGGCGTCGCCGACCGGTACCACGGCACCAAGCTGTGGATCCAGCAGAACGGCAAGCGGGTCATGACCCCGATGCTGGTCGTGATGCTCGCCATCGGTACCACCGACGTGCTGTTCGCCCTGGATTCCATACCCGCGATCTTCGGCCTGACCCAGGACCCGTACATCGTCTTCACGGCCAACGCCTTCGCCCTGATGGGGCTGCGGCAGCTGTACTTCCTCATCGGCGGTCTGCTGAAGAAGCTGGTCCACCTGTCGTACGGCCTGTCCGTCATCCTCGGATTCATCGGCGTCAAGCTGGTGCTGCACGCGCTCCACGAGTCCGGGGTCCACGTCCCCGAGATCAGCACACCGGTCTCCCTCGGCGTGATCTGCGTGGTCCTGGCCGTCACCACCGTCACCAGCCTGCTGGCGTCCCGGAAGCAGGCGGCCGTCGAGGCGGCGAACACACAGGCCGAAGGCGCCCCGAAGGACAGCGTCGACGCCTGACGGCGGCCGACTCGACCGGTGACGCCGGGACCCCGCGCCGACCCTGCACACCGCACACTCAACCGCGCCCCAGAAAGGATGAGGAAGGATCCAGAAAGAGCAGACAGAGGTCAAAGCGGCTCAGAAGGCACGGAATGCGAATCCCGCAGGCGTCTGCGACCATCGCCCCATGATCACTCGGCTCAGGTCACTCTCCACTCAGTGGACGTTCCTCGTGCCGGTGCTCGCGATCGTCCTGCTGGTCTTCACCTGGGGCCGTAGCCTGCCCGGCGCAGTCGTCGCCGTGGTGACCCTGGTCCTTGCCGTGTCCGTCCTCGCGGCCGTGCACCACGCCGAGGTGATCGCCCACCGCGTCGGGGAGCCCTTCGGCTCCCTGGTGCTGGCCATCGCCGTCACGATCATCGAGGTGGCCCTGATCGTCACCCTCATGGCAGACGGGGGCGCCAAGAGTTCCACCCTGGCCCGCGACACCGTCTTCGCCGCCGTGATGATCACCTGCAACGGCATCGTCGGTCTCTGTCTGCTCGTCGGCTCCCTGCGCCACGGCACCGCTGTGTTCAACCCCGAGGGCACCGGGGCCGCGCTGGCGACCGTGGCGACCCTGGCCACGCTCAGCCTGGTGCTGCCGACGTTCACCACCAGCAAGCCCGGCCCCGAGTTCTCGTCCCTCCAACTCACGTTCGCCGCACTGTCCTCGCTGATCCTCTACGGCCTGTTCGTGGCCACGCAGACCGTACGGCACCGTGACTACTTCCTGCCGATCACCCGGCAGGGCGAGGTCATCACCGCCGACAGTCACGCCTCGCCTCCGTCCGCACGCGACGCGTGGATCAGCCTCGGACTGCTCGGCCTCGCGCTGATCGGCGTGGTCGGCCTGGCCAAAGGCGTGTCGCCCACCATCGAGGCCGGCGTGGAGGCGGCGGGCCTGCACCACGCGGTCGTCGGTGTGATCATCGCGCTGCTCGTGCTGCTGCCCGAGACGATCGCCGCCGTGCGCGCCGCCCGCCGGGACCGCGTGCAGACCAGCCTCAACCTCGCGCTCGGCTCGGCGATGGCCAGCATCGGCCTGACCATCCCGGCCGTCGCCCTCGCCTCCGTCTGGCTGCCCGGCCCGCTCGTCCTCGGACTCGGCCCGACCCACATGCTGCTTCTCGCGCTGACCGTGGTCGTCAGCTCCCTGACCGTGGTCCCGGGCCGGGCGACACCACTCCAGGGCGGAGTCCACCTCGTGCTGTTCACGGCCTATCTCGAACTGGCCATCAACCCGTGAGGACGACCTGTAACGGCGACCCGTCTGGCTAGCACGCCCGGCCGGCACGCCTGGTCAGCACGCCCGGTCAGCCCGCGACCGGCTCCACCGCCGCGGCGGGCACCGGCCGGGTCTCCGGCAGCAGCGCGAAGCAGACCAGGCTCAGCAGAGCGATGCCCGTCAGGTACACGCCCACGCCCCACGGAACGCGGCCGCCGTGCGCGGCCAGTTCCGTGGCCACGATCGGGGTGAGGGCGCCGCCGAGGACCCCGCCGAGGTTGTAGCCCACGGCGGCCCCCGTGCAGCGCAGCCGCGCCTCGTACAGCTCCGGCAGATACGCGGCGACCACCGCGAACATGGTGATGAAGGCGACCAGCGCGCCCAGGATGCCGAGGAACATCAGCAGCGGCTCACCGGTCGCCAGCAACGCGACCATCGGCAGCATCCACAGCGCACAGGCCGTACACCCGACCAGGCACAGGCAACGGCGGCCGTACCGGTCGCCCAGCAGGGCCATGAGGGGAGTGAGAGCCCCCTTCACCACCACGGCGGCCATGACACAGGTCAACATGACGGTACGGCTCACACCGAGCCGCTCCGTCGCATACGCCAGCGACCACGTCGTCACGGCGTAGAACACGGCATACCCGACGGCCAGCGCCCCGGCCGTCAGCAGCACCAGCCGCCCGTGATGCCGCACGACCTCCACGAGCGGTACGCGCGCGTGGTCGTCGATCTCCAGGAAGCGGGGACTCTCCGTGAGCGACGAGCGCAGCCACAGCCCGGCCAGGGCCAGCACACCGGCGGCCCAGAACGGCACCCGCCAGCCCCACTGCGCGAACTGGGCGTCGGACAGCGACGCCGACAGCGCGAGGATCACCCCGTTGGCGAGCACGAAGCCCAGCGCGGGACCCACTTGAGGAAAGCTCGACCACAGAGCGCGCCGCCCCGGTGGCGCGTGCTCGGCCGTCAGCAGCACCGCTCCGCCCCACTCCCCGCCGAGCCCCAGCCCCTGCAGGAAGCGCAGCACCAGCAGCAGCACCGGTGCGGCGACGCCGATCGCCCCGTACGTCGGCACGCATCCCACGGCGACCGTGGAGGCGCCGGTCAGCAGCAGCGAGGCGACGAGCACGGGCCGCCGTCCGCGCCGGTCACCGAGATGCCCGAACAGCACCGAGCCCAGCGGCCGGGCCACGAACCCCACCCCGAACGTCCCGAACGCCGCCAGTGTCCCCGCCACCGGCGAGAACGTCGGGAAGAACAGCGGCCCCAAGACCAGGGCGGCGGCGGTGCCGTAGACGAAGAAGTCGTAGAACTCGATCGCGGTCCCGACGAGCGAGGCGGCCGCGAGGCGTGGCATGGAAGGGGTTCTTACGGTGCGTACACGATACATGCCGTGTCAACTACCTACAGTGATCAGTGGTTACGGGGGTGCACGGGAGTGATCACGGAGGTCCCGGCGTACACCCGGCCTGCGCCGGGCCGACCGGCGCACGCGGCCGGTCACGCGTTCCGCGCACCGTGATAAACCGGGTCCGAGCAGCGGTCGCCGACGCACCGCCCCGAACGGACCGGAGGAACCGTGCCCCGCACCCTGGCCAACGCCCCGATCATGATCCTCAACGGGCCCAATCTGAACCTCCTCGGTCAGCGCCAGCCCGAGATCTACGGCAGCGACACGCTCGCCGACGTGGAGGCGATGTGCGTCAAGGCGGCGGCCGCGCACGGCGGCACGGTGGACCTCCGGCAGTCCAACCACGAGGGCGAACTGGTCGACTGGATCCACGAGGCGAGACTGAACCACTGCGGGATCGTCATCAACCCCGGGGCCTACTCCCACACGTCGGTCGCGATTCTGGACGCGCTCAACACCTGCGACGGCATGCCCGTGCTGGAGGTGCACATCTCCAACATCCACCAGCGCGAGTCGTTCCGGCACCACTCGTACGTCTCACTGCGTGCCGACGGCGTGATCGCGGGCTGCGGGGTGCAGGGGTACGTGTTCGGCGTCGAGCGGGTCGCCGCGCTGCTGGGGGCCACGCGCGCGGACGCGTAGCCTCCCGAGCGGCTGCCACGGCTTCTCGGCGGGAGTGGCCCCGGGTGCACGCTACGCGCGGACGCCCGGCCGGCCCAGCCCTCCCTGGCCTGGGCCGCCGGCCTTGGGCGTGGTGGGCAGACCGGCGACCCCATCCCGCGCGGGATTTGCCGTCCCGGGCGGGGCAGGAACCAGTTGACCGCGCGGCGCCGGCCGTCGGGAGCGCGCACTTGAGTCCGTCGTGTGCGAAACGTTCACACGGGGCGCGCGGAGACGGTCACTCGCCGAGCCACCCGCGCTGGAGGAAGGGACCTGAGGCCAGGGGTGCCCGGCCCGTTCACCACCCGCGCGCGTGCCACGCCGGCAGGTGCGGCCGCTCCGTACCCAGCGTGGTGTCGTTCCCGTGTCCGGGATAGACCCAGGTCTCGTCCGGAAGTGCGTCGAAGATCTTCGTCTCGACGTCATGGATCAGGCTGGCGAACGCCTCGGGGTCCTTGTGCGTGTTGCCGACACCGCCCGGGAAGAGGCAGTCGCCGGTGAAGACGTGCGGGTGTCCGTGCGGGTCGTCGTAGACGAGCGCGATCGAACCCGGCGTGTGCCCGACGAGGTGGCGCGCGGTCAGTTCCACCTGCCCGACCCTGATGACGTCGCCGTCGTCGACCGGGACGTCGGTGGGCACCGGGATGCCGGGCGCGTCCTCCCGTCCGGCGTACGTGCGGGCGCCCGTGGCCGCGACGACCTCGGCGAGAGCCTGCCAGTGGTCCCCGTGGCGATGGGTGGTGACGACGGACGCGATGCCGTCGTCACCGATCATGGAGAGGAGCGTCCGCGCCTCGTTGGCCGCGTCGATCAGCAGCTGCTCGTCGGTGGCCCGGCAGCGCAGCAGGTAGGCGTTGTTGTCCATCGGGCCGACCGCGATCTTGGTGATCATCAGGTCTTTCAGCTCGTGCACGTCCGCCGGTCCGCCGACCCGGACCTCTCCGCTGTACGTCATGTGGATCAGCCTATAGCGGCCGAGCGCCCGGCGGACCGTCCTCGCGCCACACCGGCGGATCGTCCTCGCGCTACAGAGGGGGCAGCGTCGGTAGCGCTCCGCCCTTCGTCTCCAGCGCGGCCCCCTCACGGCGGCCGGCGAGCCAGCCCAGCAGGTCGGCCGGCGTGCCGCTGACCGTGACCTCGGGCCCGGACGCCTCGCGTCCCGTGCTCCACGCGCGCGTGCCGTCCGTGACGCGGGTCGCGGGGACTTCGGAGTGCCCGGAGAAGCGCTGGGCCAGGAACTCGATCTCGCGCTCCGTGAAGTCCGCAGGAAGGTCTTCCAGCTCGTAGCCGATCCCGAGGTCCACGTGGTGCAGCTCGACCTCGGCCCACCGGCGGAAGGGCACCCGGGCCGCGGAGTCGGTGACGCCGTTGCGCAGCTCCACCGTGCGCGACCAGTCCGCCGGCACGGCCCCCGCCTCCTGGAAGCGGGCGGCGCTCTCGCGCAGGTCGGTGCGCTGTTCGTCCAAGGGGCGCGGGGCGTCCTTTTCGATGTCCGCGTCGCGCGCCTCGGCGCTCGTGTACATGGGGCGGCCCTCGAGGACGTTCACGAGCGCGTCGGCGTTGCGGGCGAGGTGGGCGAAGATGTGCCCACGGGTCCAGCCGGGAAGCCGTGACGGCTCGGCGGGTGACGCGTTGTCCAGTTCGGCGACAGCGGTGAGGAGCCGTTCCGTCGCGTCACGTACACATGCCAGGTCATGAGCGTGATCCATCATGACCCTGACCCTAGTCCCGCCACACCTTCGGGTGAAGGTGGTGAAGCCCGCCCGCAAATCGAAAGTGCGTGCTATATCGTCGGAGGCGGCGTCGGGCATGCTGGATGGTCGGGGATTGTTATGCGACCGGGGATCCGACCGGCGTTGTCAGTGGCTCCCCCTAGTCTCGAAGAAGCACGGGGGCCCCGCCCCTGTCACTTCTCTCAAGAAAGGTGCGGACCGGCGTGGCCGACCGTCTCATCGTCCGTGGCGCGCGCGAGCACAACCTCAAGAATGTCTCGCTCGACCTGCCGCGCGACTCGCTCATCGTCTTCACGGGCCTGTCTGGGTCGGGCAAGTCCTCGCTGGCCTTCGACACGATCTTCGCCGAGGGGCAGCGGCGCTACGTGGAGTCGCTCTCCTCGTACGCCCGGCAGTTCCTCGGCCAGATGGACAAGCCGGACGTCGACTTCATCGAGGGCCTGTCGCCTGCGGTGTCCATCGACCAGAAGTCGACCTCGCGCAACCCGCGCTCGACGGTCGGCACCATCACCGAGGTCTACGACTACCTGCGTCTGCTGTTCGCGCGCATCGGCAAGCCGCACTGTCCCGAGTGCGGCCGCCCGATCTCGCGCCAGTCGCCCCAGGCCATCGTCGACAAGGTCCTGGAACTGCCGGAGGGGAGCCGCTTCCAGGTGCTGTCGCCGTTGGTGCGTGAGCGCAAGGGCGAGTTCGTGGACCTCTTCGCCGACCTGCAGACCAAGGGCTACTCACGCGCACGCGTGGACGGCGAGACCATCCAGCTGTCCGAGCCGCCGATCCTGAAGAAGCAGGAGAAGCACACCATCGAGGTGGTCGTGGACCGCCTCACGGTGAAGGAGTCCGCCAAGCGCCGCCTCACCGACTCCGTGGAGACCGCCCTCGGCCTGTCCGGCGGCATGGTCGTGCTCGACTTCGTGGACCTCCCCGAGGGCGACCCCGAGCGCGAGCGCATGTACTCGGAGCACCTGTACTGCCCGTACGACGACCTGTCCTTCGAGGAGCTGGAGCCGCGCTCCTTCTCCTTCAACTCGCCCTTCGGCGCCTGCCCCGAGTGCACCGGCATCGGTACGCGCATGGAGGTCGACCCCGAGCTGATCGTCCCGGACGAGGACAAGTCCCTGGACGAGGGCGCCATCCACCCGTGGTCGCACGGGCACACCAAGGACTACTTCGGCCGCCTGATCGGCGCCCTCGCCGACGCGCTCGGCTTCCGCACCGACATCCCCTTCGCCGGCCTGCCGCAGCGCGCCAGGAAGGCCCTGCTCTACGGCCACAAGACCCAGATCGAGGTGCGCTACCGCAACCGTTACGGGCGCGAGCGCGTGTACATCACGCCCTTCGAGGGCGCGGTGCCCTTTGTGAAGCGCCGGCACAGCGAGGCCGAGAGCGACGCCAGCCGCGAGCGCTTCGAGGGCTACATGCGCGAGGTGCCCTGCCCCTCCTGCCAGGGCACGCGGCTGAAGCCGATCGTCCTCGCGGTCACGGTCATGGACAAGTCCATCGCCGAGGTCTCCGCGATGTCGATCAGCGACTGCGCGGACTTCCTGGGTCAGCTGACGCTGAACGCCCGCGACAAGAAGATCGCCGAGCGGGTGCTGAAGGAGGTCAACGAACGGCTCCGGTTCCTGGTCGACGTCGGCCTGGACTACCTCTCCCTCAACCGCGCGGCCGGCACCCTCTCCGGCGGCGAGGCCCAGCGCATCCGCCTGGCCACCCAGATCGGTTCCGGCCTCGTCGGCGTCCTCTACGTCCTGGACGAGCCGTCCATCGGCCTGCACCAGCGCGACAACCACCGGCTGATCGAGACCCTGGTCCGGCTCCGCGACATGGGCAACACGCTCATCGTGGTCGAGCACGACGAGGACACCATCAAGGTCGCCGACTGGATCGTGGACATCGGTCCGGGCGCCGGTGAGCACGGCGGCAAGGTCGTGCACAGCGGCCACCTCAAGGAACTGCTCGCCAACACCGAGTCCCAGACCGGCCAGTACCTCTCCGGTCGCAAGTCGATCCCGCTCCCGGACGTACGGCGTCCCCGCGACCCGTCCCGGCAGCTGACCGTGCACGGCGCCCGCGAGAACAACCTGCAGGACATCGACGTGTCCTTCCCGCTGGGTCTGTTCACGGCCGTCACGGGCGTGTCCGGATCCGGCAAGTCCACGCTGGTCAACGACATCCTGTACACGCACCTCGCCCGCGAGCTCAACGGCGCGCGCAGCGTCCCCGGACGGCACACGCGCGTGGACGGCGACGACCTCGTCGACAAGGTCGTGCACGTCGACCAGTCACCCATCGGCCGCACCCCGCGGTCCAACCCGGCGACCTACACCGGCGTCTTCGACCACATCCGCAAGCTGTTCGCCGAGACCACCGAGGCGAAGGTCCGCGGCTATCTGCCCGGACGCTTCTCCTTCAACGTCAAGGGCGGACGCTGCGAGAACTGCGCGGGCGACGGCACGATCAAGATCGAGATGAACTTCCTCCCGGACGTCTACGTCCCGTGCGAGGTCTGCCACGGCGCCCGGTACAACCGGGAGACCCTGGAGGTCCACTACAAGGGCAAGTCCATCGCCGAGGTGCTGAACATGCCGATCGAGGAGGCGACCGAGTTCTTCGACGCCGTCCCCGCGATCTCCCGGCACCTGAGGACCCTGAAGGACGTCGGCCTCGGCTACGTCCGGCTCGGCCAGTCCGCGACGACTCTGTCCGGCGGTGAGGCGCAGCGGGTGAAGCTCGCCAGCGAGCTGCAGAAGCGCTCCACCGGACGGACGGTGTACGTCCTGGACGAGCCGACCACCGGTCTGCACTTCGAGGACATCAGCAAGCTGCTGAAGGTCCTCGCCGGGTTGGTCGAAAAGGGCAACACGGTCATCGTCATCGAGCACAACCTCGACGTGATCAAGACCGCGGACTGGGTCGTCGACATGGGACCCGAGGGCGGTGCGGGCGGCGGTCTGGTGGTCGCCGAGGGCACGCCCGAGGAGGTCGCCGGCGTTCCGGCCAGCCACACCGGCAAGTTCCTGCGCGAGATCCTCGGCGCGGACCGCATCAGCGACGCCGAGCCGGTGAAGGTGCCGCGCCCCGCCTCACCCAGGAAGACGGCCGCGGCCAAGAAAACAGTCGCCGCCAAGACGGCGGCCAAGAAGACGGTGACGGCCAAGGCCAACAACACGGCGACCAAGAAGGCCGCCGCGGCCACGAAGGAGACGGCTGCCGCCAAGAAGACCACACGGGCCCGCAAGGTCTGAGGACGAGTCAGGCCAGTCGGAGCCTGTCCTGACATGACATCAAAAAACCGGCGCCCCGCGGGAACTCCCAGCGGGGCGCCGCTCGTTCCACCATCAGCCACCCTGGCCCCGCGGCTCGACAGGCACCCGCACCGCAGGACCGGCCGCACCTTGACAGCAGAACAGGGGAATCAGACCGCTCACAGCTCGCCCAGCTCGGCCGCGTACGGCGGCTCCGCCCCCGCCCGCGAGCAAGTGATCGCCGCAGCACGCGCCGCGAACCGCAGCAGCCGGGTCCAGCCGTCCCCGCCCAGGGCGGCGAGTGCCTGCGGTGACAGCGCGTCCTGGACGGACAGACCGTGCAGGAGGGCCGCGTTCACCGTGTCTCCGGCGCCGATGGTGTCCACGACCTCGACCTTCTCGCCCGGCACGGAATACTCCCCGCCGTCCCGGGTGAACACGGTCAGGCCGTCACCGCCTCGCGTGACCACCACGGCCGACGGTCCCGAAGCCAGCCACTCGCGCGGGGTGCCGCCCAGCCACTCGGCGTCCTCGGCGGAGAGCTTCAGCAGCGTGACCGAGGGCAGCCAGCTGGAAAAACGCGCCCGGTAGGCGTCCGGGGCCGGGATGAGTCCCGCCCGGATGTTGGGGTCGAGCGCGGTGAACACGCCCTGCTCCGCGGCGGTCCGCATCAGCTCCTCGTAGGCGCTCGCCCCGGGTTCCAGGACGAGCGAGCACGTACCGAAGGACACTGCCCGCGTCCCGGCGGGCAGGCCGGACGGGGCGCTGAACAGACGGTCCGCCGTGCCCTCGACGTAGAAGGAGTAGGCGGCCGAACCGCCGGCGTCGATGGTGGCGACCGCGAGCGTGGTCGGCTCCGCGCCGCGCTGCACGCCGGACACGTCCACCCCCGCCCTGCGCAGCCCGTCGAGCAGGGCCTCACCGAAGGCGTCGTACGACGTGCGGGAGTGGAAGGCGGTGGCCGAGTCGAGGCGGCCGAGGGCCACGGCGGTGTTGTAAGGGCCGCCGCCGAGCGCCGGCTTCAGGCCCGCCAGGGCACCCGGGCCCTGCGGTACCAGGTCGATCAGTGCTTCACCGGCGACGACGATCACGGGGTGGTTCCCTTCTCGGACTGCTCGGACTGCGCTGCTGGTTCGGTTGGGTTCCCGGCGTCGGTTCGATTCCGGACGTCGGGCGATGGGGGGCCTGGGGCTGCGACCGGCTCCTCCGGGCACCCGCAGGAGGTGCGGTGGACGAAGGCGCAGGGCAGCCGTACGGTCCGGGCGGGCCGGTCCGGCGTGGCCAGACGGTCCAGGAGCACTCGGGCCGCCTCCGCACCGATCTCCCTGCTGGGCTGGGCGATGGCGGTGAGCCGGGGAGAGAACAGGTCGGCCCAGGCGAAGTCGTCGAAGCAGCACAGGGCGATGTCGTCCGGCACGCTCAGGCCCTGTCGGCGCAGGGCGCGCAGGGCCCCGATGGTCATTGTGTTGTTGGCGGTGACGAGGGCCGTGGGCGGATCCGCGAGGGAGAGGAGGTCGGCCGTGGCACGCTCGGCGCCGGCCGACTCGGAGCTGCCGGACACCACGAGATCGTCGGCATGGGCGAGACCGGCGGTGGTGAGGCCCTGGCGGTAGCCGTTGACGCGCTCGCTGGTGGTGCTGAGCCCGGACAGGCCGGCGACGAGGCCGATGCGGCGGTGGCCCAGATCGGCGAGGTGGGTGACCAGACGGGCCATGGGGTCGGTGTTCTCGGCGCAGACCTGGTCGAAGGTGGCCTGTCGGGCGCCGCCATGGGCCGTGATCACCCGGTCCAGGAACACGGTGGGTACGGCATGACGACCCAGGTACGTCAGGAGGTCGTGCGGGTCCGCGGAGGGAACGACGATCATGCCGTCGACCCGGCGCTCGTGCAGGAGCTGGGCGACCTTCAGCTCGTGCTCGGGGTCGTCGTGCGGGTCCGCGATGAGCAGGCTGTAGCCCGCGTCCAGGGCGGCGGCCTCGACTCCCTGGAGGATCTCGGTGAAGTACGGGTTGCTGATCGCCGACACCGCGAGGCCGATGGAGCGGGTGCGTGAGGTCACCAGAGAACGGGCGAGGGTGTTCGGCGTGTAGCCGAGCGTGTCGACGGCGTCCAGCACGGCCTGGCGGGTGTGGGGCAGCACCGGACGCGTGCCGTTGAGTACGTGGGAGACGGTCGCCACGGAGACCCCGGCGCTCCGGGCGACGTCGGCCATGGTGGGCATCTTGCTGACCCTCTCCCTGGGGCTGATGGGGCGGAGGCCACTGCGGTGGTGAGCTGCCGCGGGAGTTTTCCCGGCCCAGCCGGTGGCTACCGGCCCGCGCGACCTTTCGACCGGTCGGCGACCTAGGTGCCCGGCTGTGCGACCTCCGGGCGGCTGTGAGACCTCCCTGATGGCCGTGCAACCTCCCGGGCGGCTGTGAGACCTCCCGAGTGGCTGTGAGACCTCCTGAGCGGGAACGTACCCCATCGACGGCCCGCGCGTAAACGCTTGCGTAAGCGTTTACGTGCACGAACCCGACCTCGACCTACTTCTCCATTCGACGCCCGCGCGCCCCTACGGCGCTCACGTGCCTCTCCTCCAGTGCGCCGCCCCCCACCCCAGCACCGTCGTTCCGTCCGGGTATCGTCGGCCTCCCAGCCCCCTCAGCAGTGGAGACACAGATGCCCGCCCGACAGTCCGCGAGCCGTCGTACCGTCCTTCGAGGGGCCGCCGTGGCTCCGGTCGCCGGGCTCGGACTGGCCGCTTGCTCGGCTCCTGGCAACGGTTCCGCCGAGGCGGCTCCGACCGCGTCCGTCGACCTCGGCGCCGAGAACGAGGTCGCGAAGGGCGGAGCCAAGCTCTACCGGGACCACAACGTGGTGGTCAGCAGGGACGGGAGCGGCGCCCTCAAGGCGTACAGCACGATCTGCACGCACGCGGGATGCGCTATCAACAAGCTCCAGGGGACGACGCTGATCTGCCCGTGCCACGGCAGCGAGTTCGACGCACTGACCGGCAAGGTGGTCGAGTCGCCGGCCACCGTGCCGCTGAACGAGCTCCCGGTGAAGACGGCGAAGGGCAGGATCATCGCCGGTCCGGGGGCCTGAGGCCTGACGGGCCTGCGGATCAGGGCGGGCGGTGCCCTTCTCTCCCCGGCCCGCTCACCCGATCCCGGCACTCACCGGGTGCGGTCCTGGCACTCACCGGGTGCTTCCGGCCGGCCGTTCACTCCCACTCCCACCCGATGCCGACCATGCCCGGCCGGATCCGGGGTTCGACCAGGTGCACGCTGCGGTGCGGGCGGTTGACGGGGAGTTCCTGGTGGCCGCCGCGAGGGGCCGTGGGCGTGTGCTGGGTGAAGCGGTGGCAGCGGGTCGGCAGCGCGCCCTCGTTGAAGCGGACCTGGAGGGCGTACTGGCCGCCCGAGCCGTAGCGGTGGACGTACTCGCGTGAGACGCCGGCGGTGCCGTCGACGATGCCGTACCGGAAGAGGAAGGTGTCGCCGGAGCGCAGCCGGGTGTCGAAGAGGATCTCGGCCAGCAGCACGCCCGAGTCGTGGTCCGGACGGACACGTCCGGTGCGGCAGTTCTCCAGGGCGTGGACGGTCATGTCGCGGGGGCTGCAGCCGGGGTCGCCGTGGTGGACGGCGACGTAGCGGTCCACGCCGTCACGCTGGGCCCGCACGATGTGCTGGGACTCGCGGCCGGCGAGTTCGCGGCGGGCGCCGATGCGGACGCGTTCGTGATGGCCCAGGGTGTGCAGGCCGCTGTCGAGGGGCCAGCCCAGCTCGGCCAGGAGCCGGGACACGACGTCCGAGGTTTTCACCGGGGAGCCGGCGAAGCGGGGCGCCGCCGGGTGACCGGCAGCCGAGGGCGTGTCCGCGTCGGTGAGCAGCCGGATCAGGGACTCCTCCGGCAGTCGGAGGATCTCCTCCAGCGCACGGACGGCGCGCAGCGACTCGGGGCGTTGCGGGCGCCGGGCGCCCTGCTGCCAGTAACTCAGGCTGGTCACGCCGACCTTGACGCCGTGGCGCGACAGATGATGTTGGACGCGCTGGAGCGGCAGCCCGCGGGCGGCGATCGCGGCGCGCAACGCCACATGGAAGGGGCCGCCCCGCAGGGCCCTGTCCAGTTCCATGGGGGTGAGGTCCGCGTGCTCTGTGGCATGCCGCATGCACGGAAGCCTTTCTGTGAGGGGTCGCCACGGCTGGTCAGACCGTGGAGGCGGGTTCCGGGCCGCCCCGCGGGTCACGGGGGGCGCCCGTAGGCGGGTGTGGCGTACGCGTGCGCGGGTGTGCACGGCCCGGAGTTCCCCCGCATTGAAGCGTGTTGACCAGGCCCCGACAACACCTCGGACGGCGTCGTGGCCATACGGGCCGAACCATGCCCCTTTGGCGCTCCCTCGGGTGCGGTGGCCCCCTGTGCGCCCTGGTACGGGCGCGCTGCGAGAGGACCGTCGTGCGGCCGGGGATCATGGGCGCGGGCGTTGTCCACAGGCACGACGCGGTGTCGGTGCTCGCCAGTAGGGTGTGAGACATGGCCGATCCCTCCAGCTACCGCCCCAGGCCGGGTGAGATCCCGGACTCTCCGGGGGTGTACAGGTTCCGTGACGAGCACCGCCGGGTGATCTACGTCGGAAAGGCGAAGAGCCTGCGCCAGCGCCTGGCGAACTACTTCCAGGACCTGGCGAACCTGCACCCGCGTACCCGGACGATGGTGACCACCGCCGCGTCCGTGGAGTGGACGGTCGTGTCCACGGAGGTCGAGGCCCTGCAGCTGGAGTACTCCTGGATCAAGGAGTACGACCCCCGGTTCAACGTCAAGTACCGCGACGACAAGAGCTACCCGTACCTCGCGGTGACGATGAGCGAGGAGTTCCCGCGCGTGCAGGTGATGCGCGGTCACAAGAAGAAGGGCGTGCGGTACTTCGGGCCGTACGGCCATGCGTGGGCCATCCGCGACACCGTCGACCTGTTGCTGCGTGTCTTCCCGGTGCGTACCTGCTCGGCCGGTGTCTTCAAGAACGCGGCCCGTACCGGCCGCCCGTGCCTGCTCGGCTACATCGGCAAGTGCTCCGCCCCCTGCGTGGGCCGGATCACTCCTGAGGACCACCGGGAGCTGTCCGAGGAGTTCTGCGACTTCATGGCCGGGCGCACCGGCACCTACCTCCGCCGTCTGGAGAAGCAGATGACGGAGGCCGCCGAGGAGATGGAGTACGAGCGGGCCGCCCGCCTGCGCGACGACATCGGGGCGCTGAAGAAGGCCATGGAGAAGAGCGCGGTCGTGCTCGCCGACGCGACCGACGCCGACCTCATCGCCGTGGCCGAGGACGAGCTGGAGGCGGCCGTCCAGATCTTCCACGTGCGCGGCGGACGGGTGCGCGGCCAGCGCGGCTGGGTCACCGACAAGGTCGAGGAGGTCACCACCGCAGCCCTCGTCGAGCACGCCCTGCAGCAGCTCTACGGTGAGGAGACTGGGGACGCCGTCCCCAAGGAGGTCCTGGTCCCGGCCCTGCCCGAGCCGGTCGAGCCGGTCCAGGAATGGCTGACCGTCCGCCGCGGGGCGAACGTGTCGCTGCGTATCCCGCAGCGCGGTGACAAGAAGGCGCTCATGGAGACCGTGCAGCGCAACGCCCAGCAGGCCCTCGCCCTGCACAAGACCAAGCGCGCCTCCGACCTGACCACGCGCTCGCGTGCCCTGGAGGAGATCGCCGAGGCCCTCGACCTGGACAGCGCTCCGCTGCGCATCGAGTGCTACGACATCTCGCACCTCCAGGGCGACGACGTCGTCGCCTCCATGGTGGTCTTCGAGGACGGGCTCCAGCGCAAGAGCGAGTACCGCCGCTTCCAGATCAAGGGCTTCGCCGGCCAGGACGACGTCCGTTCCATGCACGAGGTGATCACCCGCCGCTTCCGGCGCTACCTCGCCGAGAAGGAGAGGACGGGGGAGTGGGCCGACGGCGCGGACACGCTCACCAACGGCGAGCACACCCCCGGCGACGGCGAACACACGTCCACCGGCGGGACGGCTCACGTCGACGGTGATTCCCTCACCAGCTCCCTCACCGGCTCCTTGACCGACTCCCTGGCCTCCTCCCTCAAGGACGACGACGGCCGTCCCAGGAAGTTCGCGTACCCGCCGCAGCTCGTCGTGGTCGACGGCGGGCAGCCACAGGTCGCGGCGGCCCGGCGTGCCCTGGACGAGCTGGGCATCGACGACATCGCCGTGTGCGGCCTCGCCAAGCGCCTGGAGGAGGTCTGGGTGCCGGGCGAGGACGACCCGGTGGTCCTGCCCCGCACCAGCGAGGGTCTCTACCTGCTGCAGCGCGTCCGCGACGAGGCCCACCGCTTCGCGATCACCTACCAGCGCGCCAAACGCGCCAAGCGATTCCGCTCCAGCCCCCTGGACGACGTGCCCGGCCTCGGCGACACCCGCAAACAGGCGCTCATCAAGCATTTCGGCTCGGTGAAGAAGCTACGCTCCGCCACAATCGAGCAAATCCAGGAGGTGCCCGGGATAGGCCGCAAGACGGCGGAGACCATCGCCGCGGCCCTCGCCCAGGCGGCTCCGGCCGCACCCGCCGTGAACACGGCGACCGGAGAGATCATTGAGGACGAGGAACCCGACGCGACGGCGGGTTCCCCGGGGGAGCCCGCGACCGCGGGCGTCCCGGACGGACGACGGGGGCAGGAGCCATGACCGAGCACGACGCACAGCCCACACCGGAGCGAGAACAGGCGGCCGGTGAACCGCAGGAAGCGGTGCAGGAAAACGGAGCACAGGTGACCACGGACGTCACACCCGCCGGGGCCGAGGTGGCCATCCCCGAGCTGGTGATCATCTCCGGCATGTCCGGAGCGGGCCGCTCAACAGCGGCGAAGTGCCTGGAGGACCTGGGCTGGTTCGTCGTCGACAACCTCCCGCCCGCCCTGATCCCCACCATGGTGGAGCTGGGCGCCCGCTCCCAGGGCAACGTGGCACGGATCGCGGTCGTCGTCGACGTGCGCGGCCGGCGCTTCTTCGACAACCTGCGCGAGTCCCTCGCCGACCTCGCCACCCGGAACGTGACCCGGCGGATCGTCTTCCTGGAGTCCTCCGACGAGGCGCTGGTCCGCCGCTTCGAGTCGGTGCGCCGCCCGCACCCTCTCCAGGGCGACGGCCGCATCGTCGACGGCATCGCCGCCGAACGCGAGCTGCTGCGCGAGCTGCGCGGCGACGCCGACCTGGTGATCGATACCTCCAGCCTCAACGTGCACGAACTGCGCGCGAAGATGGACGCCCAGTTCGCCGGGGACGAGGAGCCCGAGCTGCGGGCCACCGTGATGTCCTTCGGCTTCAAGTACGGCCTGCCGGTCGACGCCGACCTGGTCGCGGACATGCGGTTCCTGCCCAACCCGCACTGGGTCCCGGAGCTGCGCCCGTTCACCGGCCTCAACGACGAGGTCGCCGCCTATGTCTTCAACCAGCCCGGCGCCAAGGAGTTCCTCGACCGGTACGCCGAGCTGCTACGGCTCATCGCGGCGGGCTACCGGCGTGAGGGCAAACGGTACGTGACCATCGCCATCGGCTGTACCGGCGGCAAGCACCGCTCGGTGGCGATGTCGGAGAAGCTCGCCGCGCGCCTCGCGGCCGAAGGCGTGGAGACGGTGGTCGTACACCGGGACATGGGACGGGAATGACGGACCGCACACCCCGGCTGAGCAGGCTGCGCCGGATGGTGCCGGAGGGCCGCACGGGCCGCACCACGGCGGAGGCCCGCACGGCCCGGCCCGCCGAGGCCCGCGGCGGGCGCCCCCGCAGGCGCGGCGCCCAGCCCAAGGTGGTCGCCCTCGGCGGCGGCATGGGCCTGTCCGCCTCCCTGGCCGCACTGCGCCGGATCACCGGCGACCTCACCGCCGTGGTCACGGTGGCCGACGACGGCGGCTCCAGCGGGCGTCTGCGCGACGAACTGGGCGTGCTCCCGCCCGGCGATCTCCGCAAGGCCCTGGCCGCGCTGTGCGGTGATGACGACTGGGGCCAGACCTGGGCCCGCGTCATCCAGCACCGCTTCCACTCCCAGGGCGACCTGCACGACCATGCGGTCGGCAACCTGCTGATCGTCGCCCTGTGGGAGCAGCTCGGCGATCACGTCCAGGCACTCGACCTGGTCGGCAGGCTCCTCGGCGCGCACGGGCGCGTGCTGCCCATGTCCGCCGTGCCGCTGGAACTCCAGGCCCTGGTCAAGGGGCACGACCCGGAGCGGCCGGACGACGTGGACACCGTCCGCGGCCAGGCCACCGTGGCCCTCACCCCGGGCGAGGTCCAGTCGGTGCACCTCGTGCCGAACGACCCGCCCGCCGTCCCCGAGGCCGTGGCCGCCGTCCTGGACGCGGACTGGGTGGTGCTCGGACCCGGTTCCTGGTTCTCCTCGGTCATCCCACACCTGCTCGTCCCCGAACTGCTCGACGCGCTCACCGCGACCAAGGCACGCAAAGTCCTCTCCCTGAACCTCGCTCCGCAGCCGGGAGAAACCGACGGCTTCTCCCCGCAGCGTCATTTGGAGGTTTTGGGGCGACACGCCCCTAAACTCGCCCTGGACGTGGTGCTGGCCGACGAGGCCGCCGTGCCCGACCGGGACTCGCTCACCGAGGCCGCCAAGCGGCTCGGAGCCGCGGTCGAGCTGGCCCCGGTGGCCCGGACCGACGGAAGCCCCCGGCACGACCCGGAGCTGTTGGCCGCCGCGTACGACCGTATTTTTCGGATGCATGGAAGGATCGGCCCATGGCGATGACGGCAGCGGTGAAGGACGAGATCTCCCGGCTCCCCGTCACCCGGACCTGCTGCAGGAAGGCGGAGGTCTCCGCCATTCTGCGGTTCGCCGGCGGCCTCCACCTGGTGAGCGGGCGCATCGTGATCGAGGCGGAGCTGGACACCGCGATGGCGGCCCGGCGCCTCAAGCGGGACATCCTGGAGATCTTCGGACACAGCTCCGAACTGATCGTGATGGCGCCCGGCGGACTGCGCCGCGGTTCGCGCTACGTCGTGCGCGTGGTCGCGGGCGGCGACCAGCTGGCCCGCCAGACCGGTCTGGTCGACGGCCGGGGACGCCCGATCCGCGGGCTGCCCCCGCAGGTGGTCTCGGGGGCCACCTGCGATGCGGAGGCGGCCTGGCGCGGGGCCTTCCTGGCGCACGGCTCGCTGACCGAGCCCGGCCGCTCCTCCTCCTTGGAGGTCACCTGCCCGGGGCCCGAGGCCGCGCTCGCCCTGGTCGGCGCCGCCCGCCGGCTGTCCATCGCGGCGAAGGCCCGCGAGGTGCGCGGGGTGGACCGGGTGGTCGTCCGCGACGGTGACGCCATCGGCGCCCTGCTCACCCGGCTCGGCGCGCACGAGTCCGTGCTGGCCTGGGAGGAGCGCCGGATGCGGCGCGAGGTGCGGGCGACCGCCAACCGGCTGGCCAACTTCGACGACGCCAATCTGCGCCGCTCGGCACGTGCGGCCGTGGCCGCCGGCGCCCGGGTGCAACGGGCCCTGGAGATCCTCGGCGAGGAGGTTCCCGAACACCTCGCGGCGGCAGGGCGGCTGCGCATGGAGCACAAGCAGGCCTCCCTGGAGGAGCTGGGTGCGCTCGCCGACCCGCCGCTGACCAAGGACGCGGTCGCCGGCCGGATCCGCCGGCTGCTGGCGATGGCGGACAAGCGCGCATCCGACCTGGGCATCCCGGGCACGGAGGCCAACCTGTCCGAGGAACTGGCGGACAACCTGGTGGGCTAGCCGGGGCTAGCCGACACAGTGTCAAACAGCTGGTGCCGACGTCCGTTCGGGTGGTCGGCACCGGCATTTGTGTCCCCACGGCATCTCCGCGAGAACCGGGTGCCGAGTGCCGAGTGCCGAGTGCCGAGTACCGAGTGCCGAGCGCTGAGCGCTGAGCGCTGGGTTCGGTGAGGGTCAAGTACCGGCCATCGGGCACTACTCGGGCACCAACGGACCGGGCACCATGAGGTCATGCCTCACTCCTTGGCGTGGCGCCGGTGGACGCGGTGGTACGGGGCGTCGAACGCGTGCGGTGAGGGGTGCGGTCGATTGCCTCCAGTGCCTTGGCAGTTGGGCATGCGCGGCGGATCGCGGGTCGCGGCCGGCGATGTTCGCGGCGTGCGTTCCGGCATCACGCAACAGGTGAGCGGAACCCCCTCTCAACGGTGCGCGGAAACGTCGTGCATCAGGTGAGCCGACCCGCTCACGAACGAGTGAAAAGACCGTCAAGAAGCACCGTCACTCCCTAACAAACAGGAGTGAAACGACCTTCGATCCGGGATGGTCCGTACCCCTACCGATGGGTACGGACAGCCTGCCCGTGTATGCGGCATCTCGATGTCACCGCGGGGGCCCCAGAGGGGTAGGGTCGGGGGTGGTCGGGGACATCCCAAATACAGCTCGCCGGCATCGCATGGCCGGCGTACCAACGAGGAGATCGGTTCGTGACGATCCGCGTAGGCATCAACGGCTTCGGTCGTATCGGTCGTAACTACTTCCGCGCACTCCTGCAGCAGGGTGCGGACATCGAGGTTGTGGCTGTCAACGACCTGGGTGACACCGCCACCACGGCTCACCTGCTCAAGTACGACACGATTCTTGGCCGCCTCAAGCAGGAGGTCACGCACACCGCCGACACGATCACCGTCGACGGACACACCATCAAGGTGCTCTCCGAGCGCAACCCCGCGGACCTTCCGTGGGGCGAGCTGGGCGTCGACATCGTCATCGAGTCGACCGGCATCTTCACCAAGCGCGAGGACGCCGCCAAGCACCTCGAGGGCGGCGCCAAGAAGGTCCTCATCTCGGCTCCGGCCAAGAACGAGGACATCACCATCGTGATGGGCGTCAACCAGGAGAAGTACGACCCGGCGAAGGACCACGTCATCTCCAACGCCTCCTGCACCACCAACTGTGTGGCGCCGATGGCGAAGGTCCTGGACGAGAACTTCGGCATCGTCAACGGCCTGATGACGACGGTGCACGCCTACACCAACGACCAGCGCATCCTGGACTTCCCGCACAAGGACCTGCGCCGCGCCCGCGCCGCCGCGGAGAACATCATCCCCACCACCACCGGTGCCGCGAAGGCCACCGCCCTGGTGCTGCCGCAGCTCAAGGGCAAGCTGGACGGCATCGCGATGCGCGTGCCGGTCCCGACCGGCTCCGCCACCGACCTGGTCGTGGAGCTGTCGCGCGAGGTCACCAAGGACGAGGTCAACGCCGCGTTCAAGAAGGCCTCCGAGGACGGCGCGCTCAAGGACTACCTGGCCTACACCGAGGACGAGATCGTCTCCTCGGACATCGTCGGCGACCCGGCCTCCTGCACCTTCGACTCGTCCCTGACCATGGTCCAGGACGGCAACAAGGTGAAGATCCTGGGCTGGTACGACAACGAGTGGGGCTACTCCAACCGCCTCGTGGACCTCACGGTCTTCGTCGGCAGCCAGCTCTGATCGCCCCCAGCAGGACCTCGAAGTGAGAGCAGGGCTCGGGCAGCGCAACGTCGCGCCGTCCGGGCCCTGTCCTGCGCCCGGCCCACGTCCTTTTACGATCAGGGGCATAAAAAGCCCTCATCAGGAGTCCACTCAATGAAGACGATCGACGAACTTCTCGCCGACGGCGTGAGCGGAAAGCGGGTCTTCGTCCGCGCCGACCTCAACGTGCCGCTCGCCGACGGGACGATCACCGACGACGGCCGTATCCGCGCCGTGCTGCCCACCGTGAAGGCGCTCGCGGACGCGGGCGCGGAGGTGGTCGTCGCCTCGCACCTGGGCCGCCCCAAGGGTGCGCCGGACGCGGCCTTCTCGCTGCTGCCCGTCGCCGAGCGCCTCGGCGAACTCCTCGGCGCCCCGGTCGCCTTCGCCCAGGACACCGTGGGCCCCGCCGCTCACGCCGCTGTCGACGGCCTGCAGCCCGGCCAGGTCGCGGTCGTCGAGAACCTGCGCTTCAACCCCGGCGAGACCTCCAAGGATGACACCGAGCGCGGCGAGTTCGCCGACCAGCTGGCCGCCCTCGCCGACGTCTACGTCGGTGACGGCTTCGGCGCGGTGCACCGTAAGCACGCCTCCGTGTACGACCTGCCGGCCCGGCTGCCGCACTACGCCGGCTACCTCATCGCCACCGAGGTCGGCGTCCTCAAGAAGCTCACCGCGGACGTCAAGCGCCCCTACGTCGTCGTCCTCGGCGGCGCCAAGGTCTCCGACAAGCTCGCCGTCATCGACGAGCTCCTCGGCAAGGCCGACCGCCTGCTCATCGGCGGCGGCATGGCCTACACCTTCCTCAAGGCCCAGGGCCACGAGGTCGGCATCTCCCTCCTCCAGGAGGACCAGATCCCGGCCGTCACCGAGTACATGGAGCGCGCCAAGAAGAACGGCGTCGAGCTGGTGCTCCCCGTCGACGTCGTGGCCGCCCCGGCCTTCCCGGACCTGAAGGCCAAGGCCCCCACCGAGCACACCGTGGTCGACGCGGACAAGATCCCCGCCGACCAGCTGGGCCTGGACATCGGCCCGAAGTCGCAAGAGCTGTACGCCTCGAAGCTCGCCGACGCAGCCACCGTCTTCTGGAACGGTCCCATGGGCGTCTTCGAGCACCCCGACTACGCCGACGGCACCAGGGCGGTCGCCCAGGCCCTCGTCGACTCGGACGGCTTCACCGTCGTGGGCGGCGGTGACTCCGCCGCGGCCGTGCGTACGCTCGGTTTCGACGAGAATGCATTCGGTCACATCTCGACCGGTGGCGGCGCCTCCCTCGAATACCTCGAGGGCAAGACGCTCCCCGGCCTCGCCGCACTGGAGGACTGACCTCAATGGCCGCATCAAACATTGCCGGGCGCACGCCGCTGATGGCGGGCAACTGGAAGATGAACCTCAACCACCTTGAGGCCATCGCGCACGTCCAGAAGCTCGCCTTCGCCCTGACCGACAAGGACTACGAGGCCGTCGAGGTCGCCGTTCTGCCGCCCTTCACCGACCTGCGCTCCGTGCAGACCCTGGTCGACGGCGACAAGCTCAAGATCAAGTACGGCGCCCAGGACATCTCGCAGCACGACTCCGGCGCCTACACCGGCGAGATCTCCGGCCCGATGCTCGCCAAGCTGAAGTGCACGTACGTGGCGATCGGCCACTCCGAGCGCCGGCAGTACCACGGCGAGACCGACGAGCTGATCAACGCCAAGGTCAAGGCCGCCTTCAAGCACGGCCTGACCCCGATCCTGTGCATCGGCGAGGAACTGGACGTCCGGGAGGCGGGCAACCACGTCAACCACACCCTTGAGCAGCTCGAAGGCGGTCTGAAGGACCTCCCGGCCGAGCAGGCCGAGTCGATCGTGATCGCCTACGAGCCCGTCTGGGCCATCGGCACCGGCAAGGTCTGCGGCTCCGACGACGCCCAGGAGGTCTGCGGCGCCATCCGCGGCAAGCTCGCCGAGCTGTACTCGCAGGACGTGGCCGACAAGATCCGCATCCAGTACGGCGGCTCCGTCAAGGCGGGCAACGTCGCCGAGATCATGGCCAAGGCCGACATCGACGGCGCCCTGGTCGGCGGGGCCTCGCTGGACGCGGACGAGTTCGTCAAGATCGTCCGCTTCCGTGATCAGTAGCCGCGGCCGAGAGTAGGCGGTAGCGGCGATACGTCGTACCCTTGCGGGGGCACGGCCATGGTGCTGTGCCCCCGTCCATCCGAATCCGAGGAAGTTGGTCCAGCCGTGGTTTTGGGGTTCTCGATCGCCCTGATCGTCTTCAGCCTGCTGATGATGCTGCTGGTGCTGATGCACAAGGGGAAGGGCGGCGGCCTGTCCGACATGTTCGGTGGCGGCATGCAGTCGTCCGTCGGTGGTTCCTCGGTCGCCGAGCGTAACCTCGACCGCATCACCATCGTGGTCGGTCTCCTCTGGTTCGCGTGCATCATCGTCCTCGGCATGCTGATGAAGTCCAGCGGCTGATTCGGACAGCCCGGACGAACAGGCGATCAACGTCGCACAAGCACATACATTCCGCACGTAAGGCCCCATGTTCGGTACGCGCTCCTGAGCGCGGCCTATCATGGGGCTTGCGTCTAGGTGTGGGGGTTGTCACTCCAATCACTGGACGCGCGTTGGGCCTTACGTAAACTGAGGCGCTCGCGGCGAAGCGAAACGCCGACTCGCTTCGCGGCACCAAAACGCAGGGAGTTACGACCGTGGCAAGTGGCAACGCGATCCGAGGAAGCCGGGTCGGGGCGGGGCCGATGGGCGAGGCCGAGCGCGGCGAGTCCGCACCCAGGCTGCGCATCTCCTTCTGGTGCTCCAACGGGCACGAGACGCAGCCCAGCTTCGCCAGCGACGCGCAGGTCCCCGACACCTGGGACTGTCCGCGCTGCGGCTTCCCCGCCGGCCAGGACCGGGACAACCCGCCGGACCCGCCCCGCACCGAGCCGTACAAGACGCACCTCGCGTACGTACGGGAGCGGCGCAGCGACGCGGACGGCGAGGCGATCCTCGCCGAGGCGCTCGCCAAACTGCGCGGCGAAATCTAGGAGTTCTCACCGGCCGGGTACCCAAGGGTGCCTGGCCGGAGCCGTCTCGCCCGGCCGCCCACGCCCCGTTGTCAGTGGCGCTCGTTACGGTGTGTACATGGACGCGGAGCGATCAGCTCTTCGTGATCGCTCCATTGCGATCGGCGCGTCATGAACGGCACAGCGTGAGGGGAACTCATGACGGGGGACAGGACGGCGGAGGCCCGGACGGCGGGCGAAGAAAAGCCCGCGTGGCGCGGAGGTTTCGGGCGGCTGTGGACGGCCGCCGTCATCTCCCGCTTCGGAGACGCGCTGCGTACGGCCGCGCTGCCGCTACTCGCCGTGCGGCTGACCGACGAGCCGCTCGTCATCGCCTCGGTCACCGCCTGCGGTTATGTGCCGTGGCTGCTCTTCGGGCTGTTCGGCGGGGCCGTGGCCGACCGGGTGGACCAACGGCGCGCGATGTGGGCCGTGGACACGGTACGAGGCCTGCTCGTCGCCGCCTTCGCCCTCGCCGTCGGCCTCGGGCACGCATCGATCCCGCTGCTGATCGCCCTCGCGTTCTCGCTCACCGCCCTCCAGACGCTCTTCGACAACGCCTCCACCGCCCTGCTGCCCTCCCTGGTGGAGCGCGAGGCACTCGGCGCTGCCAACGCCCGTCTGATGACCGGTCAGCAACTGGCGGGCGGACTGCTCGCGGGCCCGTTCGTGCCGCTGCTGCTGACGGCAGGGGCGTTCATGCCGTTCGCGGCGGACGCCGGGACGTACCTGGTGGCCGCCGCGCTCGTCGCGTCCTTGCGGGTGCGGCCACCCGAGCGGGAGCCGCGCCCGGCCGGCAGCACCCTGCGCGCGGAGATCGGCGCCGGCCTGCGCGCCCTGTGGCACGACCGGTCGCTGCGCGCGGTCTGTGTGGCCACGCTGCTGTGCAACATCGGCATGGGCGCCCTGATCGCGACACTCGTCCTGCACGTCACCCGCTGGCTGCACGCGGGCAACGCCGGATACGTGGCCGCGATGACGGCGTACTCGGCCGGCAGCCTCGCGGGCGGACTCCTCGCCCAGCGGATCGCCCGTCGCACCGGACGGGTGGGGGCCCTGCTGCTCGGCGGCAGCGTCCAGGTCGGGTCGCTGCTGCTCATCGGCGGTGTGCGGCACCTGGCCGCGCTGATCGCCGGGATGCTGCTGCTCGGCTCGATGAACATGGTGTGGAACGTCAACCAGGTGACGCTGATGCAGCAGCGCAGCGCCGAGTCGATGCTGGGCCGTATCGCCTCCGCCTTCCGGACCGCCTCGACGTCCGGCGCCCCGCTCGGCGCCCTCCTCGGCGGAGTCGTGGCCCGGCTGTTCGGCCTCAACACGCCCGCCCTGCTCGCGGCCGTCCTCTTCGCGCTGGCCGTCACCGCGCTGATACCGGCGCGCAAGCCGGACGTACCAGTCGTCGCACCGCGGGACGGCGTCACGACCCCACGTCCCACGGGCTGATCAACTAGTTTGAGAACCGGTAGCGGGCAACGGACGCAGCAGGACAGGCAGGAAAGAAGGCTGAAGTCGGACATGAACGCAGACGGCCGTACCAGGCTCAACCAGACGCCCGAGTGGACCGCCCTCGCCAAGCACCGCGAGGCACTTGCCGACACTCATCTGAGGGACCTGTTCGCCGCAGATCCGGGGCGCGGCGACGGGTACACGCTGCGGGTCGGCGACCTGCACATCGACTACTCGAAGCACCTGGTCACCGACGAGACGCTGCGGTTGCTGCGGGAGTTGGCGGCGGCCACCGACGTCTTCGGCCTGCGGGACGCCATGTTCCGCGGCGAGAAGATCAACACGACGGAGAAGCGGGCCGTGCTGCACACCGCCCTGCGCGCCCCGCGCGACGCCGTCGTCGAGGTCGACGGGGAGAACGTCGTCCCGGACGTGCACGCCGTCCTGGACCGGATGAGCGACTTCGCCGACCGCGTCCGCTCCGGCGCGTGGACCGGTCACACCGGCAAGCGCATCAGGAACGTGGTCAACGTCGGCATCGGCGGCTCCGATCTCGGTCCGGCGATGGCCTACGAGGTGCTGCGCAGCTTCACCGACCGCGATCTCACCGTCCGCTTCGTCTCGAACGTGGACGGCGCCGACCTGCACGAGGCGACCCGGGACCTGGACCCGGCCGAGACGCTGTTCATCATCGCCTCCAAGACCTTCACCACGGTCGAGACCATCACCAACGCGACCTCCGCGCGCACCTGGCTGGTGGACGCGCTCGGCGATCCGTCCGCGGTCGCCAAGCACTTCGTGGCGCTGTCGACCAACGCCGCGAAGGTCGCCGAGTTCGGCATCGACACGGCCAACATGTTCGGGTTCTGGGACTGGGTCGGCGGGCGCTACTCGTACGACTCCGCGATCGGCCTGTCCCTGATGATCGCCATCGGCCCGGACGGCTTCCGGGAGATGCTGGACGGCTTCCGTCTGGTCGACGACCACTTCCGCACCGCCCCGGCCGAGGACAACGCCCCGCTGCTGCTGGGCCTGTTGGGGATCTGGTACGACAACTTCCACGACGCCCAGTCGCACGCGGTCCTGCCGTACAGCCACTACCTGTCGAAGTTCACCGCGTATCTTCAGCAACTGGACATGGAGTCCAACGGCAAGCACGTGGCGCGTGACGGCAAGCAGGTCGACTGGCAGACCGGGCCCGTCGTGTGGGGCACCCCGGGGACCAACGGGCAGCACGCCTACTACCAGTTGATCCACCAGGGCACGAAGATCGTCCCGGCCGACTTCATCGGCTTCGCCCGGCCGGTGGCCGAGCTGAGTGATGAACTCGCCGCCCAGCACGACCTGTTGATGGCCAACTTCTTCGCCCAGACCCAGGCCCTCGCCTTCGGCAAGACCGCCGAGGAGGTCCGTGCGGAGGGCGTGCCCGAGGAGCTGGTCCCGCACAAGACCTTCCACGGCAACCGGCCGACGACCACGATCCTCGCCCGCGAGCTGACCCCCTCCGTGCTCGGCCAGTTGGTCGCCCTCTACGAGCACAAGGTGTTCGTGCAGGGCGCGGTCTGGAACATCGACTCCTTCGACCAGTGGGGCGTGGAGCTGGGCAAGGTCCTCGCCAGGCGGGTGGAGCCGGCGCTGACCGAAGGGGCCGAGGTGGAGGGGCTGGACGCGTCGACGCGGGCCCTTGTCGCCACCTACAGAGAACTGCGCGGCCGCTGAGAAGCCGCCCCACGCGCACGGCGGTCGCCACGGCCACGAGATCTCACTTGTGCGTCGACCCCACGTATGCCCTAGTGTTCCGCTGATCACGAGGAAAGGTGGAAGGTGCGCGGGATACGTGGGGGGATCGCCGTGTTGGCGACGGCGGTGATGCTGGCCGTGTCGCTCACAGGGTGCGGCGAACAGGGCCCGAAGAAGGACGAGAAGCCGGGGAAGGCTTCCTACAAGAGCCTCGGCGCGTTGCCGGAGCGGCTCGGCAACGACGGGACGACCGTCGTCGTCGGCGACATGGCCGCACCCGTCGCCGTCCGTCTGTACGAGGATCCCCGCTGTCCGGTCTGCAAGGTGTTCGAGACCAAGGGGGCCGGCCCGGTGCTGCGGGAGGCCACCCTGCAGCGGCAGACGAGGACCGAGTACACCCTGGGCTCCTTCCTCGACGACCGGCTCGGCGGAAGCGGCTCGAAGAGGGCCGTCAACGCGCTGCGGGCCGCGCTCGATGCCGGCAGGTTCGCCGAGTACCACGACGTGCTCTACACCCACCAGCCCGAGGAGTCGGTCGACGGATACACCACCGCCCGCCTGCTGGAACTGGCCGGTCAGGTCGAGGGACTGCGCTCACCCGCCTTCGACGCCGCCGTCAAGGGCATGAAGTACCGCGACTTCGTGACCGCCTCCCAGGACGCCATGGACCGGGAAAGGGTTCCGGGCACCCCGACCGCGGACGTCAACGGCGTGCGCCTCAGGGAGCGGATGGGGGACGCCCTGTTCGACGGGGCGGCGTTCAGCCTGCTGCTGGCCACGATCCAGGACGACCCGGAGGCCTGGCGGACCGGCGCCGACATGTGAGCGCCGCCACCTGAGCGCCGGCCACCTGAGCGCACTGCCGTGAACACGCGGACGCCGGGTCCCGTCCTGCGACGGAACCCGGCGTCGAGCGCTCAGGAAACGGACCGCGTCACGGCGACGCGGGCGGATACAGCGACCGCGGCAGGTCCGAGGCCGCGGCCGAGTCCAGCAGCCACAGGGTGCGCTGACGGCCGTACGCGCCCGCCGCCGGGGCCTGGATCTCGCCCGCACCGGACAGGGCGATCGCCGCGGCCTGCGCCTTGTCCTCGCCCGCCGCGAGGAGCCAGACCTCACGGGCCGAGCGGATCGCGGGCAGGGTGAGGGAGACACGGGTCGGCGGCGGCTTGGGGGCGCCGTGGACACCCACCACCGTGCGCTCGGTCTCCCGGACCGCGGGCAGCTCCGGGAACAGGGAGGCCACGTGGGTGTCCGGGCCGACACCCAGCAGCAGGACGTCGAAGGACGGCACGCTGCCGTGGTTCTCCGGCCCGGCCGCCTTCGCCAGCTCCGCCGCGTACGCCCCCGCGGCCCCGTCGACGTCCGCACCGTACGGGCCGTCGGACGCGGGCATCGGGTGCACGCGCGCCGGGTCCAGGGGTACGGAGTCCAGCAGGGCCTCGCGGGCCTGCGTGTCGTTGCGCTCCGGGTCGCCGTCGGGGAGGTAGCGCTCGTCGCCCCACCACAGGTCGAGACGGCCCCAGTCGATGGCGTCCCGGGCCGGGGACGCCGCCAGCGCGGCCAGCAGGCCGTTGCCGTTGCGGCCGCCCGTGAGGACCACGGACGCCCGGCCGCGGGAGGCCTGCGCGTCCACGATCTTCGTGATCAGGCGGGCCGCGGCGGCCTGCGCCATCAGTTCCTTGTCGCGGTGCACGACCAGCTGGGGAGTGCTCACTTCGCCGCCGCCTTCTTCGCCGGAGCCTTCTTCGCCGGGGCCTTCTTGGCGGCAGCCTTCTTCGCCGGCGCCTTCGCGGCCTCCGGCTTCGCGGCCTCCGCCACCGGTTCTGGTTCCGGTGCTGGTTCCGTTTCCGGCGCGGTGTTCAGCCGCTCCACGCCGTACCGCAGTGCCGAGGCGTAGGTGTCGTCCGGGTCGAGCCGGCGCAGTTCCTCCGCGATCAGCTCGGCGGTCTCCCGCCGCTTGAGCGCCACCGCGCGGGCCGGCTGGCCCTCGATGGACAGCGTGGCCAGCGAGCCGTCGGCCCGGTCGAGGACGATCGCGCCGCAGCTGGTGTCCATGCGGACGCCCGTGAGCCCCGGGCCCGGGGACAGGGAGCGGCGCACGGGCACGTCCAGCCGGTCCGCGAGCCACATGGCCAGCAGCTCGCAGCTCGGGTTGAACTCCTCGCCCTCCACCTCGACGGCCCGCACCTCGCAGGTCACCTGGTCCAGGGCCGCCGCCAGCATCGAGCGCCACGGCGTGATCCGGGTCCAGGACAGGTCGGTGTCGCCGGGCGTGTAGGCCGCGGCGCGGGCCGACAGCTCCCGCACCGGCTGCTCGGCGGTGTAGGAGTCGGTGACCCGGCGCTGGGCCAGCGCGCCCAGCGGGTCCTTCGCCGGGTCCAGCGGGGCGTTCACCGGCCACCACACCACCACCGGGGCGTCCGGCAGCAGCAGCGGCAGCACGACCGAGTCGGCCTGGTCGGCGACCTCGCCGTACAGCCGCAGGATCGCCGTCTCGCCGGTGCCCGCCTCCGCGCCCACCCGCACCTCGGCGTCCAGACGCGACGAGGTGCGGCTGCGCAGGGTGCGGGAGACGCGCTTGATGACCACGAGCGTGCGCGAGGGGTGCTCGCGCGACGCGTCGCCGGCGGCCTTCAGGGCGTCGTACGCGTTCTCCTCGTCGGTGACGATGACGAGGGTCAGGACCATGCCCACGGCCGGGGTGCCGATGGCCCGCCGGCCCTGCACGAGCGCCTTGTTGATCTCGCCGGCGGTGGTGTCGGTCAGGTCGATCTTCATGGCCGGCGCCAGCTCCGTCCGTCTCGTGCGAGCATCTCGTCCGCCTCGGCGGGGCCCCAGGTGCCCGACTTGTACTGCGCGGGCCTGCCGTGCTTGTCCCAGTACTCCTCGATCGGGTCGAGGATCTTCCAGGACAGCTCGACCTCCTCGGTGCGCGGGAAGAGGTTGGCGTCGCCGAGCAGCACGTCCAGGATGAGCCGCTCGTACGCCTCCGGACTGGACTCCGTGAAGGACTCGCCGTAGGCGAAGTCCATGGAGACGTCCCGGATCTCCATGGAGGTGCCCGGCACCTTGGAGCCGAAGCGGACCGTGATGCCCTCGTCCGGCTGGACGCGGATGACGATCGCGTTCTGGCCCAGCTCCTCCGTCGCCGTGTGGTCGAAGGGGGAGTGAGGGGCCCGCTGGAAGACGACCGCGATCTCCGTCACGCGCCGGCCCAGACGCTTGCCGGTGCGGAGGTAGAAGGGGACGCCCGCCCAGCGGCGGTTGTCGATGCCCACCTTGATCGCGGCGTAGGTGTCGGTCGTCGACTTCGGGTCGATGCCGTCCTCTTCGAGGTAGCCGATGACCTTCTCGCCGCCCTGCCACCCGGCCGCGTACTGCCCGTGGACCGTGCTGCGGCCCAGATCCTTCGGCAGCCGGACGGCGCCGAGGACCTTGGTCTTCTCCGCGGCCAGCGCGTCCGCGTCGAAGGAGGCCGGCTCCTCCATCGCGGTCAGCGCGAGGAGCTGGAGCAGGTGGTTCTGGATGACGTCACGGGCGGCGCCGATGCCGTCGTAGTAGCCGGCCCGGCCGCCGATGCCGATGTCCTCGGCCATGGTGATCTGCACATGGTCCACGAAGGACCTGTTCCAGATCGGCTCGAACATCGTGTTGGCGAAGCGCAGCGCCAGGATGTTCTGGACGGTCTCCTTGCCGAGGTAGTGGTCGATCCGGAACACCTGGTCCGGCTCGAACACCTCGTGCACGACCTTGTTCAGCTGCTCGGCCGACTTCAGGTCGTGGCCGAACGGCTTCTCGATGACCGCGCGGCGCCAGGAGCCGCCGGTCTGGTCGGCCAGGCCGTGCTTCTTCAGCTGCTGGATGACGACGGGGAAGGAGCGCGGCGGCACCGACAGGTAGAAGGCGAAGTTGCCGCCCGTGCCCTGGGCCTTGTCCAGCTCCTCGATGGTGGAGCGCAGCCGCTCGAACGCGTCGTCGTCGTCGAAGGTGCCCTGGACGAAGCGCATCCCCTGGATGAGCTGCTGCCAGACCTCCTCACGGAACGGCGTACGGGCGTGCGCCTTGACGGCGTCGTGGACCTCCTGCGCGAAGTCCTCGTTGGCCCATTCGCGGCGGGCGAAGCCCACCAGCGAGAATCCCGGCGGCAGCAGACCCCGGTTCGCGAGGTCGTACACCGCGGGCATCAGCTTCTTGCGCGACAGGTCGCCCGTGACGCCGAAGATCACCAGGCCCGACGGCCCCGCGATACGCGGGAGCCGTCGGTCGGCGGGGTCACGAAGCGGGTTGGCTCCGGAACCGGAGAGCGGTGACAAGTCAGTCCTCCGCGGGGACGAGACGCTTGAGTTCTGCCTCGGTCGACTTCAGCAGGTCGATCCACGACGCCTCGAACTTCTCGACGCCCTCGTCCTCCAGCACCTGGACCACGTCGTCGTACGAGATTCCGAGCTTCTCGACGGCGTCGAGGTCGGCGCGGGCCTGCGCGTAGCCGCCGGTGATGGTGTCGCCGGTGATCTCGCCGTGGTCCTCGGTGGCCTCCAGGGTGGCCTCCGGCATGGTGTTGACCGTGTTCGCCGCGACCAGCTCGGTGACGTACATGGTGTCCGGGTAGGCCGGGTCCTTGACGCCGGTCGACGCCCACAGCGGACGCTGCTTGTTGGCGCCCGCCTTCTCCAGCGCCTTCCAGCGGTCGGAGGAGAAGACCTCCTCGTAGGCCTGGTAGGCGAGGCGCGCGTTGGCGAGGGCGGCCTTGCCGCGCAGCGCCTTGGCCTCGTCGGTGCCGAGGGCGTCCAGACGCTTGTCGATCTCGGTGTCCACACGGGACACGAAGAAGGACGCGACGGAACGGATCAGCGACAGGTCGAGACCCTTCTCGCGCGCCTTCTCCAGACCGCTCAGGTACGCGTCCATGACCGCGCGGTAGCGCTCCAGCGAGAAGATCAGCGTGACGTTGACGCTGATGCCGAGGCCGATGACCTCGGCGATCGCCGGCAGACCCGCCCGGGTGGCCGGGATCTTGATCAGGGTGTTGGGACGGTCGACCAGCCAGGCCAGCTGCTTGGCCTCGGCGACGGTCGCCCGGGTGTTGTGGGCGAGACGCGGGTCGACCTCGATGGAGACCCGGCCGTCCTGGCCGCCGCTCGCGTCGAAGACCGGGCGCAGGATGTCGGCGGCGTCGCGGACGTCCGCCGTGGTGATCATGCGGATGGCCTCGTCCACGGTGACCTTGCGGGCGGCGAGGTCCGCGAGCTGCCGCTCGTACCCGTCACCACTGCTGATCGCCTTCTGGAAGATCGTCGGGTTGGTGGTGACGCCCACGACGTGCTGCTGGTCGATCAGTTCGGCGAGGTTGCCGGACGTGATCCGCTTGCGCGACAGGTCGTCCAGCCAGATCGCGACGCCCTCCTCGGAGAGGCGCTTGAGTGCGTCTGTCATGGAATTACATCTCCTACGTGTCGTGTATGAGCGTCAGCGCTGGGCGTCGGCGAGGGATTCCCGGGCCTTCGCGGCCACGTTCTCGGCGGTGAAGCCGAACTCGCGGAAGAGGACCTTGCCGTCGGCGGACGCGCCGAAGTGCTCCAGGGAGACGATCCGGCCGGCGTCCCCGACGTAGCGGTGCCACGTCAGGCCGATGCCCGCCTCCACGGCGACCCGGGCCCTGACGGACGGCGGCAGCACGGAGTCCCGGTACCCCTGGTCCTGCTGCTCGAACCACTCCACGGACGGCATGGACACCACCCGCGTCGGCACGCCCTCGGCCTGCAGCTGCTCGCGCGCCTCGACGGCCAGGTGCACCTCGGAACCGGTGCCGATCAGGATCACCTGCGGCTCCGCGTTCTGCCCGCCGGGCCCCTCGGCCTCGAACATGACGTAGCCGCCGCGCGCGGTGTCTTCGTTCGACTCGTACGTCGGCACGCCCTGGCGGGTCAGGACCAGGCCGTGCGGCTGGCCCTTGCCGAACTCCTTGGTCCAGCGCGCCAGGATCTCGCGCCAGACGATGGCGGTCTCGTTGGCGTCCGCCGGGCGGACGACGTTCAGACCGGGGATCGCGCGCAGCGCGGCCAGGTGCTCGACCGGCTGGTGGGTGGGGCCGTCCTCGCCGAGGCCGATGGAGTCGTGCGTCCACACGTACGTCACCGGCACGTGCATCAGGGCCGACAGACGCACCGCGTTGCGCATGTAGTCGGAGAACACCAGGAAGGTGCCGCCGTAGACGCGCGTGTTGCCGTGCAGTGTGATGCCGTTCATCTCCGCGGCCATCGAGAACTCGCGGATGCCGAAGTGGACGGTGCGGCCGTACGGGTCGGCCTCCGGCAGGGGGTTGTCCGCCGGCAGGAAGGAGCTGTTCTTGTCGATGGTGGTGTTGTTCGACCCGGCGAGGTCGGCGGAGCCGCCCCACAGCTCGGGGATGACCGGGCCGAGCGCCTGCAGCACCTTGCCGGAGGCGGCACGGGTCGCGAGGCCCTTGCCCGGCTCGAAGACCGGGATCTTCTCCTCCCAGCCCGTCGGCAGCTCTTCCTTGCCGATGCGGTCGAACTCGGCGGCGCGCTCCGGGTTGGTGTTCCGCCACTCCTGGAACGACTTCTCCCACTCGGCCTTGGCCTGGCGGCCACGCTCCAGCGCCTGGCGGGTGTGGGCGAGCACCTCGTCCTCGACGGCGAAGGACTTCGTGTCGTCGAAGCCGAGGACGCGCTTGGTCGCCGCGACCTCGTCGTCGCCGAGCGCCGAGCCGTGGGCGGCCTCGGTGTTCTGGGCGTTCGGGGCCGGCCAGGCGATGATCGAGCGCATCGCGATGAAGGACGGCCGGTCGGTGACCGCCTTGGCCCTCTCGATCGCCGCGTAGATCGCCTCGGGGTCCAGGTCGCCGGTGGACTTGGGCTCCACGCGCTGCACGTGCCAGCCGTAGGCCTCGTACCTCTTGACCGTGTCCTCGGAGACGGCCGTCTCGGTGTCGCCCTCGATCGAGATGTGGTTGTCGTCCCACAGCAGGATCAGGTTGCCGAGCTTCTGGTGACCGGCCATCGAGGACGCCTCGGAGGAGATGCCCTCCTGGAGGCAGCCGTCACCGGCGATGCAGTAGATGTAGTGGTCGAACGGGGACGAGCCCTGCGGGGCGTCCGGGTCGAACAGGCCGCGCTCGAAGCGGGAGGCCATCGCCATGCCCACCGAGTTGGCCACACCCTGGCCCAGCGGGCCTGTGGTGGTCTCGACGCCCTTGGTGTGGCCGTACTCCGGGTGACCCGGGGTCTTCGAGCCCCAGGTACGGAAGGACTCCAGGTCCTCCAGCTCCAGGCCGAAGCCGGCCAGGTAGAGCTGCGTGTAGAGAGTCAGGGACGAGTGTCCGGCGGACAGGACGAACCGGTCACGGCCCACCCACTGCGGGTCGGCGGGGTCGTGCCGCATCACCTTCTGGAAGAGGGTGTAGGCGGCCGGGGCCAGGCTCATCGCCGTACCGGGATGGCCGTTGCCGACCTTCTGTACGGCGTCGGCGGCCAGGACACGAGCGGTGTCCACGGCCCGCTGGTCGAGCTCGGTCCAGTCAAGGTCTGTGGTGGTCGGCTTGGTGCTCACCCTGGTTCAGGGCTCCTCTCCACAAGTCGGTCGCCGGTCGTCGGGGCAAAGCCGCCCTCCCGGCCGCCGGTGCACTTCTGCCCACCGGCCGGGTTGAGCCTACCCCCGTGAGGACGCGTGTTTTTTCGAGTCATTCCAGACTGCCGGGCATCCGTGCGATCCGCCTCCCGACTGGCCGACATCGCATTCGGCACATGAATACGGAGCCGCTCATCTGACCGCTCAATCGAGCCCTCTGTCCTCTCTTATGCGCCCTGCGCCAACACGACCCCACCCCCGCGAAGGCCGGGGTATGGGCAACGTCTAAAGTGGCGTGGTACGCGCGAGCCTTTACCGGGACATTCACACGGTGAGGCTCGCTGGGATGTCTCTGTCAGGGGTGTGCGTGACGGCCGTCGAATCCCGTCCAGCGGATGGGGGCACCACCCATGCCGTCCAGGTCATGGGAGAGCTCGGTGGTGCGAGCCGGGGTCCGGGCGACCGGTCGTTCGGAGCCCGTGTCAAGGCGTTCGTGGCGCTGACCAAGCCGCGGATCATCGAGCTGCTGCTCATCACCACCGTTCCGGTGATGTTCCTGGCCCAGCAGGGCGTGCCCGACCTCGGGCTGGTCCTGCTCACCTGTATCGGCGGCTATCTGTCCGCGGGCGGCGCCAACGCGCTGAACATGTACATCGACCGGGACATCGACGCCCTGATGGACCGCACCTCGCAGCGTCCGCTGGTGACCGGCATGGTCAGCCCGCGCGAGTGCCTGGCCTTCGGTATCACGCTGGCCGTCGTCTCGACGCTGCTGTTCGGATTCACCGTCAACTGGCTGAGTGCCTGGCTGTCACTCGGAGCGCTCCTTTTCTACGTCGTCGTCTACACGATGATCCTCAAGCGGCGTACCTCGCAGAACATCGTGTGGGGCGGTATCGCCGGCTGCCTTCCGGTGCTGATCGGCTGGTCCTCCGTCACGGACTCGATGTCGTGGGCGCCCGTCATTCTCTTCCTCGTCATGTTCTTCTGGACGCCGCCGCACTACTGGCCGCTGTCCATGAAGGTCAAGGAGGACTACGCGCGCGTGGGCGTGCCGATGCTGCCGGTCGTCGCCTCCAACAAGGTGGTCGCCCGGCAGATCGTCATCTACAGCTGGGTGATGGTGGCCGTCTCCCTGCTGCTCACCCCGCTCGGCTACACCGGCTGGTTCTACACGGTGGTCGCGCTCGCGGCCGGCGGCTTCTGGCTGTGGGAGGCGCACGGGCTGCAGAACCGGGCGAAGGCCGAGGTGACCGGGGCCAAGCTCAAGGAGATGCGGCTGTTCCACTGGTCGATCACCTATGTGTCGATCCTCTTCGTCGCGGTCGCGGTGGATCCCTTCCTGCGATAGCCTCCGGCGCTTTCGACGCGAGGGGTGCGGGAGCGGTACAGGAGCGGTAACGGGAGTGGCGCGGGAGGGGTGCGTGGTCAAGGCCACGCACCCCTCCCGTCGCCGTTTGATCTACCGCTGAGTAGCATCCTGGCCATGGCAGACACGCAGCAGGTTGACCCCAAGGCCGAGCGCAAGGCGGCGAAGCTCGCCCACCAGATCAGCACGTTCGCGGCGTCGCACGGCGGCGCCGAGGGCCAGGTGGCCTACATCGGCGAGCGCGGCGCCCGTATCGCCCTGGTCGGCGAGGACGGCGAGTGGGGCAACCTGGTGGCCCCCACCCTCGAGATCGCCGAGCGGGCGGTGGAGAAGGCCGGCATCACCGTGCACGAGTCCTTCGACGGCGAGTTCGCGGCGAAGGTGAAGACGGGGCCGTACGAGTGGAAGCGGATGGCTGGGATCCAGATCGGCGGCTAGCTCTCGGGCGGTGCCGGTGGTACGCCGACTGCCGGTTCGCCGAGTGCCGGTAGGTTCGGTTCGCCGACCGCCGGTTCGTCGAGTCCCGGTTCGTTCGGTTCGCTGACCGCCGGTACGTTCGGTTCACCGACCGCCGGTTCGCTCGGTCCGCTGACCGCCGGTTCGTCGTTGCCGGTCGCGTCCCGCGGCGGAGCCGCATGTTCCGCACGGCTCCGCGCCCCTTCGGGGCGACTGCCGCCACCGGAACGCGGTTTCACCCGTTAGGACGGGTAACAGCGCGGCGTCGCGCAGCGTCCATTGCGGGGGAGCCCCGGTGATCGAAACGTCGTCCCTCGTGGACCAGTACTGCCACGGAGTGCTGCGCACGGAGCTGGGCCTCGGAACGTTCGAGGCCCAGCTCGCCCGCACCGAGGGGCCGCCCGCACCCGGCACCACCCTCTTCGACACCCAGACCGGCTTCGCCGTGCGGCGCTGGTGCCCGCCCCTGCTCGGCCTGGAACCGCACTGCGCGCCCGCCCGCTATCTGGCCCGGCGCCGCGAACTGGGCGTCCTGGAGGCGGGCCGCCGACTGCTGCGGGGCAGCGGCATCACCACCTACCTCGTCGACACCGGCCTGCCCGGCGACCTCACCGGACCCGCCGAGATGGCCTGCGCCGCGGACGCCGAGGCGCGCGAGATCGTCCGCCTGGAACTCCTCGCCGAACAGGTCGCGGACACCTCGGGCACCGTCGAGTCCTTCCTCGCCAACCTCGCCGAATCCGTGCACGGGGCCGCCGGGGAGGCCGTCGCCTTCACCTCGGTGGCCGGGCTCAGGAACGGACTCGCCCTCGCGCCCGAGCCCCCGGGACCCGGCGAGGTGCGGGGCGCGGCCGGCCGCTGGCTGTCCGGCCGGCCGGTCGGCGGCGCACTCTGCGACCCGGTCCTGCTCCAGCACCTGCTGTGGATCGCGGTCGCCTCCGGGCTGCCCCTCCAACTGCACGCCGGACTCGGTGAAGCGGGCTCCCGCATCGACCGTACGGACCCGGTGCTGCTCACCGACTTCGTGCGGGCCACCGCGGGCCTCGGCACGGACCTGATCCTGCTGCACGGCTACCCGTACCACCGTCATGCCGCCCACCTGGCCGGTGTCTTCCCGCACGTGTACGCGGACTCGGGGGCGGCCCTCGTGCGCACCGGCGCCCGCGCGGCCACCGTGCTCGCGGAGATCCTGGAGCTGGCCCCGTTCGGCAAGATCCTCTTCTCCAGCGGCGCCCACGGCCTGCCCGAGCTGCACGTCGTCGGCGCCCAGCTGTTCCGTGAGGCCCTGGGCCGGGTGCTGGGCACCTGGGTCGCGGACGGCGCCTGGTCCCTGGGGGACGCGCAGCGGGTGGCCCGGATGGTCGCGGCGGACAACGCGCGCCGGGTGTACGGGCTGACGTGAGCCGTCCAGACTGAGCCGATGGCGACCGACGCGCTCATCGACCGCTTCCTGCACGGCCTCGCGCCGTTACGACCGCTCGCCCTGTGGGCCCACGGCTCCCTGGCCGGCGGGGACTACCAGGAGGGCCGCAGCGACCTGGACCTGATCGCGGTGCTGCCCGGCCCCGTCGGGCTCGCGGCCGTACGGCAGACGGTGACGCTGCACCGCCGGCTGCGCACCGAACCGCTCGCCGCCGCACTGCACTGCAGCTACGTCACCCGGGCCACGCTCGCCGACCCGGACCGTTCGCACCTCACCTGGGCGCACGGACACGTCATGCGCCGCCCGGTCACCCCCGTCACCCGGTGCGAGCTGCACCGGTTCGGGCGGGTGCTGCACGGTGAGGCGCCGGGCGCCCTGCTCCCACCGGTGCCGGCGCACGAGCTGAACGAGTTCGTCGTACGCGACCAGCGGGACTACTGGCGGCCGGCGGTCGGCAAGGCGCGGCTGTGGCGGCAGGACGTCTGGGTCGACCTGGGGCTGCTGACCTTCGCCCGCGCCACCTTCACCCTGCGCGAGGGACGGCTGATCTCCAAGCGGGAGGCCCTGGACGAACTGCCCCGGCTCGGTGCCCCCGCGGAAGTCGTCGAGGACATACGGCGCAGGCGGTACGGCCGTACCGCACCGTCGGCCGACCACCGGGCCGATCGCCAGGCCGACCACCGGACCGATCGCCAGGCCGATCGCCGACTCGTCCGGCGTGCCGAGGTGACCCGGTCCTACCTGGGACCGGCGATCGACGAACTCGTGGCGGCGTACGCCTGATCCGGCAGGCGTGCCTCCAGCGCCGGGCGTTCCCGCAGGGACAGCAGGACGCGCAACACGCCGATCCACACCAGGCACGAGCCGAACATGTGCAGGCCGACCAGGGCCTCGGGCAGGTGCGTGAAGTACTGGACGTAGCCGATGACGCCCTGGCCGAGCAGGATCAGGAAGAGGTCGCGGGTGCGGTCGAGCGGGCCCTTGGGGGCGTCGACCGCCTTCAGCACGAACCAGAGCGCGAACGTCAGCGTCACCACGATCCAGGCGAGCACCGCGTGCAGCTTGGAGACCGTCTCCCAGTTGATGTTGATCCGGTCCACCTCGCTGGAGTCGCCCGCGTGCGGGCCCGCGCCGGTCACCACCGTGCCGACCGCGATGAGCAGCACGGACGCGGTCACCAGGAACCACACCAGCTGCCGCACGGCCTTGCCGACCAGCGGCCGGGGCGCCCCGTCACCCTCCCGGGTGCGCTCCCACGTCACCGTGGCGACGGCGATCAGCGCCGAGGACAGCAGGAAGTGGGCGGCGACCGTGTACGGGTTCAGGCCGACCAGGACGACGATGCCGCCGAGCACCGCGTTGCCCATGACCACCCAGAACTGCGCCCAGCCCAGCCGGGTCAGGCCGCGCCGCCACGGCTTCTCGGCGCGCGCGGCGACGATGGCCCAGCCGACGGCCGCGCACAGCACGTACGTCAGCATGCGGTTGCCGAACTCGATGGCGCCGTGGAAGCCCATCGCGCTGGTGGTGGTCAGCGAGTCGTCGGTGCAGGTGGGCCAGGTCGGGCAGCCGAGGCCCGAGCCGGTCAGCCGGACGGCGCCGCCGGTGACCACGATGACCACGGCCATGACGAGTGCGGCGAGGGCCGCCCGCTGGACCGTCCGGGGATGCGGGGTCCAGTGGGCTGCGATGAGGGCGAGCGGGTTGCGCAGGGCCGCTACGGCGTCGGCGCGGGTCAGCTTTGGCACGTGCACCATCGTAGGGCGCCGCTTGTGCATCTGTTCACGAGGGTCCCGCTCCGTCCCCCGAAGGAGGTCGACCGAGCCGCCTGGTCCGAGCCGAGCGCCTGGTCCGAGCCGAACCTCCGTTCCCGGCCGGGCCCCTACTCCCAGCGGAAGAACCTGCCCGCCGCGGCCAGCCCCACGACCGCCCATCCGGCGAGGATCCCCAGGTCGCCCCACGGCATCCCGGCCCCGTGCTGGAGCACGTCCCGCAGGCCGTCCGACAGCGCGGAGATGGGCAGCAGACCGAGGACGTCCTGCGCGGCCGGCGGGAACTTGTCGAGCGGCACGATCACCCCGCCGCCGACGAGCAGCAGCAGGAAGACCAGGTTGGCGGCGGCCAGCGTGGCCTCGGCCTTCAGCGTGCCCGCCATCAGCAGCCCGAGCCCGGAGAAGGCGGCGGTGCCGAGGACGAGCAGCAGCAGGACCGAGAGCGGGTCGCCGTGCGGGGACCAGCCCAGTGCGAAGGCGATCACCGTCAGCAGGATCACCTGGAGGACCTCGGTGATCAGCACGGACACCGTCTTGGCGGTCATGAGGCCCCAGCGGGGCAGCGGGGAGGAGGCGAGCCGCTTCAGCACGCCGTAGCGGCGCTCGAAGCCGGTCGCGATGGCCTGCCCGGTGAACGCCGTCGACATCACGGCGAGCGCCAGGATGCCGGGGGCGAGGAAGTCGACCGCCTCGCCCTTGCCGGTGTCCACGATGTCCACGGAGCTGAAGAGCACCAGCAGCAGCGTCGGGATCACGACGGTCAGCAGCAACTGCTCGCCGTTGCGCAGCAGCATCCTCGTCTCCAGCGCCGCCTGCGCCCCGATCATGCGCACGAGCGGGGCGGCGCCCGGCCTGGGGGCGTAGGTACCCGTCACGGTGGTCACGAGCGCAGCTCCTTGCCGGTGAGTTCGAGAAAGACGTCTTCGAGAGTGTGCCGCTCCACCGAGATGCGGTCCGGCATCACTCCGTGCTGGGCGCACCAGGAGGCCACGGTGGCGAGCAACTGGGGGTCGACCTTGCCGACGACCCGGTAGCTGCCCGGGGTCAGCTCGGCGGCCGTGCTGTCGGCCGGGAGCGCCTTGAGCAGGGAGCTGACGTCGAGGCCGGGGCGGCCGGTGAAGCGCAGGGTGTTCTCGGCGCCGCCCTTGCACAGTTCCTCGGGGGAGCCGTGGGCGATGACCCGGCCGCCGTCGATGATCGCGACGTCGTCGGCGAGTTGCTCGGCCTCGTCCATGGAGTGAGTGGTGAGGATCACGGAGACGCCGTCGGCGCGCAGGTCCCCGACCAGGTCCCAGGTGGCCCGGCGGGCCTGCGGGTCGAGGCCGGCGGTCGGTTCGTCCAGGAACACCAGCTCCGGGCGTCCGACGACGGCCATGGCGAGCGCGAGCCGCTGCTGCTGGCCGCCGGACAGCCGCCGGTAGCCGGTACGGCCGCAGGAGCCGAGCCCGAGGCGCTCGATGAGCGCGTCCACGTCCAGCGGGTGCGCGTGGAGCCTGGCGACGTGGCGGAGCATCTCGTCCGCGCGGGCGCCGGAGTAGACGCCGCCGGACTGGAGCATCACGCCCACGCGGGGGCGCAGCTCGGCGGACTGCCGTACCGGATCGAGGCCCAGGACGCGCACCGTGCCGGAATCCGGCTTCCGGTACCCCTCGCAGGTCTCGATCGTGGTCGTCTTCCCGGCCCCGTTGGGGCCGAGTACGGCGGTGACTCCCGCCTGGGCCACCAGGTCGAGGCCGTCCACCGCGGTCTTCGTGCCGTACCGCTTCACCAGGGCCTGGACCTGGACGACAGGCTCACTTCGCATGGCCCCGAGTCTAGGTACGCCGAACGGGGCTCAGGCGCGGGGGTGCGGGAACTCGTCCTCACGGGGACGGTGCACGGGCAGCCAGCGCTCCGCGTAGGCCACCGCGTCCGCCAGCGGGAACAGGCGTGCGGTGGCCGCGCCGACCTCTCCGCGCACGACCGGCCGGTCCCGTTCGAAGTCGTGGCCCAGCTCGTCGAAGCGGTCGGAGGTGATCGACACCTCGGTCACCCGCTCCCAGCCGCCGCCCGGCGCGGGCCGGCCGACCTGAACGTGCGGGGAGGGGATGCGGTACTCGGCGAGGTGGAAGCCGGTGCAGGCGTCGTAGCCCGCGCCGAGCAGCAGGACACGGGCGCCGAGCTTCTCCAGCCGCGCCAGCGGGCTGCGCTCGCCGAGCCGGCAGTCGAGGGCGTGACCCCCGGTGATCTCCGCGGCGCGCGGGCCGAGCGCCGCGAAGGAGGTCTGCGGGTGCGCGCTGCGCAGGGCGCCCGGCCAGGTCCGCACGGTCTCGGGGATCACGCCGACTCCGCGGGTGGGGGTGAGCAGGGGGTCGTAGGCGGGCATCGTGGCCCGGATCCGGTCCCACCACTCCTCGGGCACCGGGGGGTTCCCCCACACGGCGGGGTCGGACAGGTCGCCGGACTGGGCGGGGACGACGAGGGTGCCGTCGGGGCCGAGGGCGTCGAGGAGGGCCTGGACGACGGCGACGGCGCCTCCGTTGACCCAGCCCAGGGCGCTGAGGGAGGAGTGCGCCAGGAGGATCTCGCCGCTCTCGACGCCCAGCGCGCGCAGCTGTGCGCCGGCACTGTCGCGGGTGACGAGAGGGCCGCGCGGAGGCGATGTCGGCATGGGGCGGAGTCTTCCCGACGGGGCGTGCCCGGTGCCACCGATTTGCCTGGTGAGGGGGCAGGCTCGGCCGGCGAAGGGGTGCCGGCTCGGCTGGTGGGGGGAGGTCGGCTCGGCCGGTGAGGGGGGCCGGAATGATCGATCAGAAGATCGTTTCCGCAGGTCGGATTAGGTATGCCTAAGTGATGCAGGGCACCGGCGTTGATCCGGATGGCGCTTGTCAGGCCCGGAGGAATTACGCAACAATGGCGTTGTGAAAAACGTCGACGAGGCTCGGGAGACCCCCATGGGGACCCCCCAGGAAGAGCTCGCGGCTGGGATGCGCTCGGATCGCTCGACGCGCAACCGGGTCGTGCGGTCCATCCTGGACCACGGCCCGTCGACCGTCGCCGAACTGGCCGGCCGGCTGGGGCTGACCCAGGCCGCCGTACGACGGCATCTGGACGCCCTGGCTGCCGACGAGGTCGTGGAGGCCCGTGAGCAGCGCGTCTACGGCACGCGCACGCGAGGCCGCCCCGCCAAGGTGTTCGCCCTGACCGACTGCGGCCGGGACGCCTTCGACCAGTCCTACGACAAGCTCGCCGCGGACGCCATGCGCTGGATCGCCGACCACGAGGGCGGACCCGACGCGGTCGCCGCCTTCGCCCGCGCCCGGATCGCCGCCCAGGCGGGTGTGTACCGCGAGGCGATCGAGAACGTCGCCCCGGACGAGCGCACCGAAGCCCTGGCCAGGGCCCTGAGCGCCGACGGGTACGCTGCTACGGCGCGCAGCGCACCGGTCGGCGAACAGCTGTGCCAGCACCACTGCCCGGTCGCCCATGTCGCGGAGCAGTTCCCCCAGCTGTGCGAGGCGGAGACGGAGATCTTCGCCGAGCTGCTCGGAACCCACGTCCAGCGACTGGCGACCATCGCCCACGGCGACGGCGTCTGCACGACGTTCATCCCCAAGAATTCGAAGACCGATCAGAGCGACCACGCTTCTGCCAGCACGGCCGGGAGGAACCCCGCATGACTCTCCCCACGGAGACTGCCCACCCCGAACTCGAGGGCCTGGGCAAGTACGAATACGGTTGGGCCGACTCCGACGAGGCCGGCGCCTCTGCGAAGCGCGGTCTGAACGAGGACGTGGTCCGGGACATCTCGGCGAAGAAGTCCGAGCCGGAGTGGATGACCAAGCTCCGCCTCAAGGGCCTGCGCCTGTTCGAGAAGAAGCCCATGCCGAACTGGGGCTCGGACCTGTCGGGCATCGACTTCGACAACATCAAGTACTTCGTGCGCTCCACGGAGAAGCAGGCGGAGTCCTGGGAGGACCTGCCCGAGGACATCAAGAACACGTACGACAAGCTCGGCATCCCGGAGGCGGAGAAGCAGCGCCTCGTCGCCGGTGTCGCCGCCCAGTACGAGTCCGAGGTCGTCTACCACCAGATCCGTGAGGACCTGGAGGAGCAGGGCGTCATCTTCCTCGACACCGACACCGCGCTGAAGGAGCACCCGGAGCTCTTCAAGGAGTACTTCGGCACCGTCATCCCCGTCGGTGACAACAAGTTCGCCTCCCTGAACAGCGCCGTGTGGTCGGGCGGCTCCTTCATCTACGTGCCGAAGGGCGTGCACGTCGAGATCCCGCTCCAGGCCTACTTCCGTATCAACACGGAGAACATGGGCCAGTTCGAGCGGACCCTGATCATCGTCGACGAGGGTGCCTACGTGCACTACGTCGAGGGCTGCACCGCGCCGATCTACAAGTCGGACTCGCTGCACAGCGCCGTGGTCGAGATCATCGTCAAGAAGAACGCCCGCTGCCGCTACACGACCATCCAGAACTGGTCGAACAACGTCTACAACCTGGTCACCAAGCGCGCCGTGGCGTACGAGGGCGCGACCATGGAGTGGATCGACGGCAACATCGGCTCCAAGGTGACGATGAAGTACCCCGCCGTCTACCTGATGGGCGAGCACGCCAAGGGCGAGACGCTCTCCATCGCCTTCGCGGGCGAGGGCCAGCACCAGGACGCCGGTTCCAAGATGGTCCACATGGCGCCGAACACGTCGTCCAACATCGTCTCCAAGTCGGTGGCGCGCGGCGGCGGCCGTACCTCGTACCGCGGCCTGGTCGAGATCGGTGAGGGCGCGGCCGGATCGAAGTCCAACGTGCTCTGCGACGCGCTGCTGGTCGACACGATCTCCCGCTCCGACACGTACCCCTACGTGGACGTCCGCGAGGACGACGTGTCCATGGGCCACGAGGCGACCGTCTCCAAGGTCTCCGAGGACCAGCTCTTCTACCTGATGAGCCGTGGTCTGACCGAGTTCGAGGCGATGGCCATGATCGTGCGCGGCTTCGTCGAGCCCATCGCCAAGGAACTGCCGATGGAGTACGCCCTCGAGCTCAACCGGCTGATCGAGCTGCAGATGGAAGGCGCGGTGGGCTGACCCCGCCCCCGCCGGCAGCACGCAGATTTCTGACGTAGGAAGAGAGCACAACGACAGCCATGGCTGAGGCTCAGAATATCCCCGCGGGCTCGACCACCGCGGGCCAGATCGCGGTGGCCGCCGAGTCGACCGTCGCCACGCGCATGAGCGCGCCCCCGTCCTTCGACGTCGCGGACTTCCCCGTCCCGCACGGCCGCGAGGAGGAGTGGCGGTTCACGCCGCTGGAGCGCCTGCGCGGGCTGCACGACGGCACCGCCGTCGCGAACGGCGGCGGCGTGAAGGTCACCGTCGAGGCCCCCGAGGGCGTCGTCGTCGAGACCGTCGGCCGCGACGACGCGCGCATCGGCAGGGCGGGCACCCCGGTGGACCGCGTGGCCGCCCAGGCGTACTCGGCGTTCGAGCAGGCCGGCGTGGTCACCGTCCCCAAGGAGACGGTGCTGGCCGAGCCCATCCGTATCGCCGTGCACGGCGAGGGCGGGGTCGCCTTCGGCCACCAGGTGATCGAGCTGGGCGCGTTCGCCGAGGCGGTCGTCATCATCGACCACACCGGTGACGCGGTGCTCGCCACCAACGTCGACTACGTCCTCGGTGACGGCGCCAAGCTGACCGTCGTCTCCGTCCAGGACTGGGACGACAAGGCCGTGCACGTGGCCCAGCACAACGCGCTGATCGGCCGCGACGCGAGCTTCAAGTCCGTGGTCGTCACCTTCGGCGGCGACGTCGTCCGGCTGCACCCGCGCGTCACCTACGCGGGCACCGGCGGCGAGGCCGCGCTGTTCGGCGTGTACTTCACCGACGCCGGGCAGCACCAGGAGCACCGTCTGCTGGTCACCCACAACGCCCCGCACTGCAAGTCCAACGTCGTCTACAAGGGCGCGCTCCAGGGCGACGAGGCGCACGCGGTCTGGATCGGCGACGTCCTCATCGAGGCCTCGGCCGAGGGCACGGACACCTACGAGATGAACCGCAACCTGGTCCTCACGGACGGCGCGCGCGTCGACTCGGTGCCGAACCTGGAGATCGAGACCGGCGAGATCGTCGGCGCCGGACACGCCTCCGCCACCGGCCGCTTCGACGACGAGCAGCTCTTCTACCTGATGGCCCGCGGCATCCCGCAGCTCGAGGCCCGCCGCCTCGTCGTCCGCGGCTTCTTCGCCGAACTGGTCCAGCAGATCGGTGTCGCGGACATCGAGGAGCGCCTGCTCGCCAAGATCGAGGAGGAGCTGGAGGCTTCGGTCGCATGACCTTCGTACGCGCCTGCGAGCTGAGCGAGCTGGAGGAGGACACCCCGAAGCGGGTGGAACTCGACGGCACGCCGGTCTCGGTCGTGCAGACCGAGGGCGAGGTGTTCGCGATCTACGACATCTGCTCCCACGCGAACGTCTCCCTCTCCGAGGGCGAGGTGGAGGACTGCCAGATCGAGTGCTGGCTGCACGGCTCCGCCTTCGACCTTCGCACCGGCAAGCCGTCCGGCCTCCCGGCCACGCGCCCCGTCCCCGTATACCCCGTAAAGATCGAAGGGGGCAGCGTCCTTGTCGACGTACACGCCTCCCTCACCCAGGAGTCCTGAGGCACCCATGGCAACGCTTGAAATCCGAGACCTGCACGTCACCGTCGAGGCCGACAACGCCACGAAGGAGATCCTCAAGGGCGTCGACCTCACCGTGAAGCAGGGCGAGACGCACGCCATCATGGGCCCCAACGGCTCCGGCAAGTCGACCCTCGCCTACTCCCTCGCGGGTCACCCGAAGTACACGATCACCGGCGGCACCGTCACCCTCGACGGTGAGGACGTCCTCGAGATGTCCGTCGACGAGCGTGCCCGCGCGGGCCTGTTCCTCGCGATGCAGTACCCGGTCGAGGTCCCCGGCGTCTCGGTCTCCAACTTCCTGCGCACCTCCGCCACCGCCGTCCGCGGCGAGGCCCCCAAGCTGCGCACCTGGGTGAAGGAGGTCAAGGAGGCCATGGAGCGCCTCAACATGGACCCGGCCTTCGCCGAGCGCAACGTCAACGAGGGCTTCTCCGGCGGTGAGAAGAAGCGCCACGAGATCCTCCAGCTCGAACTGCTCAAGCCGCAGATCGCGATCCTCGACGAGACCGACTCCGGTCTGGACGTCGACGCGCTGCGCATCGTCTCCGAGGGCGTCAACCGCGTCCGCGGGACCGGCGAGGTCGGCACCCTGCTGATCACGCACTACACGCGCATCCTGCGCTACATCAAGCCCGACCACGTCCACGTGTTCGCCGGCGGCCGCATCGTCGAGTCCGGCGGCCCCGAGCTCGCGGACAAGCTGGAGAACGAGGGCTACGAGGCATACGTGAAGGGTGGCGCATCCGCGTGACACAGCTGCCGGGCCTCCTCGACACCGAGGCGATCCGCAAGGACTTCCCCGTCCTGGACCGCCTGGTCCACGACGACAAGAAGCTCGTGTACCTGGACAACGCGGCGACGTCGCAGAAGCCGCGCCAGGTGCTGGACGCACTCAGTGAGTACTACGAGCGCTACAACGCCAACGTCCACCGCGGTGTGCATGTGCTCGCCGAGGAGGCCACGGCGCTGTACGAGGGCGCGCGCGACAAGGTCGCCGCGTTCGTCAACGCGCCCAGCCGCGACGAGGTGATCTTCACCAAGAACGCCTCCGAGTCGCTGAACCTCGTGGCGAACATGCTCGGCTGGGCCGACGAGCCCTACCGGGTGGACCACGAGACCGAGATCGTCATCACGGAGATGGAGCACCACTCCAACATCGTCCCGTGGCAGCTGCTCGCGCAGCGCACGGGCGCGAAGCTGAAGTGGTTCGGCCTCACCGACGACGGCCGCCTCGACCTGTCCAACCTCGACGAGGTCATCACCGAGAAGACGAAGATCGTCTCCTTCGTGCTGGTGTCCAACATCCTGGGCACGGTCAACCCGGTCGAGGCGATCGTGCGCCGCGCCCAGGAGGTCGGCGCCCTCGTCTGCATCGACGCCTCCCAGGCCGCCCCCCACATGCCGCTGGACGTGCAGGCCCTGCAGGCCGACTTCGTGGCCTTCACCGGCCACAAGATGTGCGGCCCGACCGGCATCGGCGTGCTGTGGGGCCGCCAGGAACTGCTGGAGGACCTGCCTCCGTTCCTCGGCGGCGGCGAGATGATCGAGACGGTGTCGATGCACTCCTCGACGTACGCCCCGGCGCCGCACAAGTTCGAGGCGGGCACCCCGCCGATCGCCCAGGCGGTCGGTCTCGGTGCCGCGATCGACTACCTGAACTCGATCGGCATGGACAGGATCCTCGCCCACGAGCACGCGCTCACCGAGTACGCGGTGAAGCGGCTGCGGGAGGTCCCCGACCTGAAGATCATCGGCCCGACCACGGCCGAGGACCGGGGCGCGGCGATCTCCTTCACGCTCGGCGACATCCACCCGCACGACGTGGGCCAGGTCCTCGACGAGCAGGGCATCGCGGTGCGTGTCGGCCACCACTGCGCGCGTCCCGTGTGCCTGCGGTACGGAATTCCCGCGACCACGCGAGCGTCGTTCTATCTGTACTCCACGCCGGCCGAGATCGATGCTCTGATCGACGGCCTGGAGCACGTACGGAACTTCTTCGGCTGAGGGGCGTGCTGACAAGGTGAAGCTGGACTCCATGTACCAGGAAGTCATCCTGGACCACTACAAGCACCCGCACGGGCGTGGTCTCAGGGATGGCGACGCCGAGGTGCACCATGTGAACCCGACGTGTGGCGACGAGATCACCCTCCGCGTGAAGTACGACGGCACGACCATCGAGGACGTCTCGTACGAGGGCCAGGGCTGCTCGATCAGCCAGGCGTCCGCCTCCGTGCTGAACGAACTGCTGGTCGGCAAGGACGTGACCGACGCGCAGAAGATCCAGGAGACCTTCCTGGAGCTGATGCAGTCCAAGGGCAGGATCGAGCCCGACGACGCGATGGAGGAGGTCCTGGAGGACGCGGTCGCGTTCGCCGGTGTCTCCAAGTACCCCGCGCGGGTGAAGTGCGCCCTCCTGAGCTGGATGGCGTGGAAGGACGCGACGGCCCAGGCACTGGGTGGCGCCGACGCCGAAAGGAAGACCGCATGAGCGACACCGTGGAGATGAAGCCGGCCTCGGAGGAGGAACTCCGCGAGGCCCTGATGGACGTGGTCGACCCCGAGCTGGGCATCGACGTCGTCAACCTCGGGCTGATCTACGGCATCCACGTCGACGACGCGAACATCGCCACCGTGGACATGACCCTGACCTCCGCGGCCTGCCCGCTGACGGACGTCATCGAGGACCAGGCCAAGTCCGCGACCGACGGCCTCGTCAGCGAGCTGCGCATCAACTGGGTGTGGATGCCGCCGTGGGGCCCCGACAAGATCACCGATGACGGCCGGGAGCAGCTGCGGGCGCTCGGCTTCAACGTCTGAGGCCCTTCTCCGAGGCTCTTCGCACATGACAGAGGCGGCGGCACCCCCCCGAGGGGGCCGCCGCCTCTGTCATGTCTGCGGTGTCTGCGAGGCCTGCGGTGTCTGCGAGGGTGCCCTTCTACCCGTCACGATCGCCGTTATGTACGCTCGTACGCATGGGATACGTCACGCTCGCCGGCGCCATAGCCGCCGAGGTCGCCGCGACGACGGCGATGAAGTACAGCCACGGCCTCAGCAGGCTCTGGCCCTCGCTGCTCACGGCGTTCGGCTACGTCGTCTCCTTCCTCCTGCTCTCCCAGACCCTGAAGAGCCTGTCGATCGGCACGGCCTACGCGATCTGGTCCGGGGTCGGCACCGCGGCGATCGCCGTGCTCGGCCTGATGCTGTTCGGCGAGGGCCTGACGGTCACCAAGGTGGCGGGGATCCTGCTCATCGTCGCGGGAGTGGTCGTGCTGAACCTGGGCGGCGCGCACTGATGACCCGACGTCACGACCCTGAGCGGCGGCAGCGGATCATCGACGCGGCGATCCGGGTCGTCGGCGAGAAGGGCATCGCCGGGCTGACCCACCGCACCGTCGCCGCTGCCGCGGACGTGCCGCTCGGCTCCACGACGTACCACTTCGCCACCCTCGACGAACTGCTCGTCGCCGCACTGCGCCAGAGCAACGAACGCTTCGCGAACACGCTCGCCGAGCGCCTCCCCGAGGACGGCCGGGGCGACCTCGCCGCGGACCTGGCCCAGGTGATGGGGGAGTGGCTCGGCGGCGACCGCACTGGCGTGGAGCTGGAGTACGAGCTGTACCTGGCGGCGCTGCGGCGCCCCGCGCTGCGCCCCGTCGCCGCCGAGTGGACCGAGGACGCGGGCGCGTGCCTGGCCCGGCACACGGACCCGCTCACCGCGCGCGCCCTGCTCGCCGCGATGGACGGCATCTTTCTCCAGGTGCTGCTGACCGGCGGTTCGTACGACGAGGAGTACACCCGCACCGTGCTCGCTCGGCTGATCCGCTGAACCCGCGCCCGGCACCTGAGACGCCGCCCGCACCGGTTAGGCCCGGCGACCTTCCCCACGTTAGGTTTCTGGCATGACCGACACTGCTTCCCGTACCACCGGCGCCGTCGCCGCCGGCCTCGCCACCCTCGCCTCCGACGGCACCGTCCTCGACACCTGGTTCCCGGCCCCCGAGCTGGTCGCCGAGCCCGGCCCGGCCGGCACCGAGCGGCTGACCGCCGAGCGCGCCGCGGAACTGCTCGGTGAAGGCGCCACCAAGGCGATCGGCCCGGACGCCCGCCGGGGCGTCGAGGTGGTCGCGGTCCGCACGGTCATCGCCTCGCTGGACGAGAAGCCCATCGACGCGCACGACACCTACCTGCGCCTGCACCTGCTCTCCCACCGTCTGGTCAAGCCGCACGGCCAGAGCCTGGAGGGCATCTTCGGGCACCTCGCCAACGTCGCCTGGACCTCGCTCGGCCCGGTCGCCGTGGACGACATCGAGAAGGTGCGGCTCAACGCCCGCGCCGAGGGCCTGCACCTCCAGGTCACCTCGATCGACAAGTTCCCGCGCATGACGGACTACGTCGCCCCCAAGGGCGTCCGCATCGCCGACGCCGACCGCGTCCGCCTCGGCGCCCACCTCGCCGCGGGCACCACGGTCATGCACGAGGGCTTCGTCAACTTCAACGCCGGCACGCTCGGCACCTCGATGGTCGAGGGCCGCATCTCCGCGGGCGTCGTCGTCGGCGACGGCTCGGACATCGGCGGCGGCGCCTCCACCATGGGCACGCTGTCCGGCGGCGGCAACGTGATCATCTCCATCGGCGAGCGCTGCCTGATCGGCGCCGAGGCGGGTGTCGGCATCGCCCTCGGCGACGAGTGCGTGGTCGAGGCCGGCCTGTACGTCACCGCGGGCACCCGCATCACCATGCCCGACGGCCAGATCGTCAAGGCCCGTGAACTGAACGGCGCCTCCAACATCCTCTTCCGCCGCAACTCGGTCACCGGCGCGGTGGAGGCCCGCCCGAACAACGCGGTGTGGGGCGGCCTGAACGACATCCTGCACAGCCACAACTGAGCGTGGGCGGCTGTGTCGTGGCCTGTGGCAGTGGCGTGCGGCGGTGCCATGGCCTGTGGCTGCCTCTTCGATCGCGGCCCTTGAACTGCCGGTGAGCCGTCGGTAGTTGTCGATGCCGGTCACCGACGAGCGCCCTCCTACGTCCTGAGGACGAGGAGGGCGCTTGTGCGTGGGTACCGGACCGCCGCCTGGCCATCGATCAGGCTGCGGTGAGTTCCTCGTAGCGTGCCAGCAGTTCGTCGGTCGTCTCTCGGTCGGCGGGTAGCAGTGGTGCGCGTACCGGGCCTGCGGGTAGGCCGAGTTGGTTCAGGACCGCCTTGGCGGTGACCGTGCCGGGGAGGCCCGCGGCCATCATCGCTTCGATCAACGGCGTGGCGGCCAGCTGGAGTTCGGCCGCGCGTGCCGTCTCGCCGGCGTCGAACGCGTCCAGGATCGCGGCGAAGTGGGCCGGTACGGCGTTCGCGACCGTGCTGACGCAGCCCGCCGCGCCGACCGCGTACAGTGCGAGGACGTGCTCGTCGCAGCCCGCGTAGTACGCCAACTCCGTGTGCGCGAGCACCTTCTGGGTGCCGAGGAAGTCGTACGAGCAGTCCTTGACGGCGACGATCCGGGGGTGTTCGGCGAGGCGGATCATCGTCTCCGGCTCGATCCGGGTGCCGGTGCGGCCGGGGATGTCGTAGAGCATCACCGGCAGGCCGCTCGCGTCGGCGATCTGACGGAAGTGCGCCTCCAGCGCTTCCTGTGGGGGCCTGCTGTAGTACGGCGACACCACCAGCACGCCGTCGGCGCCGGCCTTCTCGGCCGCGAGGGCCAACTCGACGGTGTGCCGGGTGTCGGCGGTGCCGACGCCCGCGACCAGCTGGACCTGGTCGCCCACCGCGTCCCGTACGGCCGCGATCAGCTCCCCCTTCTCGGCGTCCGTGGTGGTCGGGGACTCGCCCGTGGTGCCGTTCAGGACCAGGCCGTCGCAGCCCTCCGTCACCAGCCGGGCGGCCAGCCGCCGCGCCCCCTCCCGGTCGAGCGCACCCGCCTCTGTGAAGGGCGTGATCATCGCGCAGAGCGTCCGGCCGAAGGGGGTGCGTCGCTTCGTCATAGGGGTAGTCTCGGCACGGCGAAGGTGAAGCTCTACTTAATTCTTCTACGAGGTATTGATAAGTATTGCTGATGTGGTGTGGGGGTGGCCGGACGCCCTGTGTCCAACGTTGCCCCTTATGGGTCGCTATGGGTCGCTATGGTCATCGTCATCGACCGACGTCGGCCATGGAGGCACCATGAAGCTCGGCAAGGCACTTGTGCACGGCCGAGCACCGGGCTGCGGTCCTGCTCGAAGTGCCGGCCTGCGGGGGGTGTGGGGGCGGGCGTACGGCGGTCTCGCTCGCGGGGTTCGCGCGGCTGGGCGGGGAGGGGGTGCGGGTCGTCGCGGGGCGGGGTACCCGGGTGCTGTGGTGGCGGGCGGCGCGATCGGGGAAGGGTATGACGATGACGCACAGGATCTCGCACGGGTCGGGTGCCAAGGGACCCGACGAACTGCGGCAGCAGATGGAGCGTGCCAGGAGCCGGCTCGGTGAGACTGTCGCGGAGTTGATGGGTAGGTCTGATGTGTCGGGGCGGGCGCTCACGCGCGCCGCCGACCTCAGGGACAAGGCCGGTGCCATGGGTGTGCAGTTGCGCGACAGTGCGGGGCATGCTGCGCATGCGGTTGAGCGGCGTGCTCCGGAGTCGGTGCAGGGTGCTGTCCGCTCGGCTCGGCGGCATGCGGGGCCGCTGTTGGCCGCGGGCGCGGGGGCTGTTCTGGTTACGGTGGGTGTGAGGCGGCGTCGGCATCACTGATGGTGGGTGATGGTGCCGGTGGGTGGGCGGGTGCGGGGTGTCTGGGGGGTGTGTGATTCCCACCCGCACCGCCCGTGACGGTTTCGTCGTCGGGTGCGGGTGGCCCCTGTGGAGGTCGGGTTCGGCGGCGGCTGCGGGTCGTTTGTGGGGTGATTCCCGCCCGCACCGCCCGTGACGGTTTCGTCGTCAGGTGCGGGTGGCGCCTGTGGGGCAGGTGGTGGCGTCGGCGGCTGCGGGCTGTGTGGGGGATTTCCGCCGGCACCGCCCGTGCGGGTTTCGTGGTCGGGTGCGGGTGGCCCTGGCCCTGCCGAAAAAATGGTTCGCCTGGACAAGGAGAATGGTCGGTGGCACAGTGGGGGCATGCTGGATGTGACCGTGATCGAGGATCCTGAGGTGGCGGCGGTATCGCTCGACCCGATAAGGGCGCGGCTGCTCGCGGAGCTGACCGGTGGACCCGCTTCGGCCGCCATGCTGGCCGGGAAGGTCGGGCTGCCCCGGCAGAAGGTGAACTATCACCTCAAGGCGTTGGAGAGGCATGGTCTGGTCGAGCTGGCCGGGGAGCGACGCAAGGGCAATGTCACCGAGCGGCTGATGCGCGCGACCGCCGCGTCGTACGTCATCTCGCCGGCCGCGCTCGCCCCCGTGCAGCCGGACCCGGAGCGCTTCCGTGACCAGCTCTCCGCGCGCTGGCTGCTCGCGCTCGGCGCCCGTCTGGTGCGGGATGTCGGCGCGCTGATCACCGGCGCCGAGAGGGCGCGCAAGCGGCTGGCCACGTACGCCCTGGACGGCGAGGTCCGCTTCGCCTCCGCCGCCGACCGCGCGGCCTTCGTACAGGAGCTGGCGGCGGGCGTGAGCGCGCTGATCCGCAAGTACGACGCGCCGGACGCCGATGCGGGCCGCGATCACCGGATCGTCGTCGCCCTTCACCCCACGGTCAAGGACCAGCCCGCCCCGGCGACGGTCGAGGACCCGTCCGCCCCCGCACCGGATCAGTGAGCAGGAGCTTCCCCCCATGTCCAAGGAATTCGAGATCGTCCGCGAGTTCGAGGTCGACGTGCCGCCGGAGAAGGTCTGGGAGGCCGTCACCAGCGGCACCGGCGGCTATCTGTGGCCCATGGACCCGCCCGAGCCCCGGGTGGGCGGAAAGGGACCCTTCGGTTCCACCGTGACCGCCTGGGATCCGCCGCACCGCTACACCAACCGCAGTGAGGACGTCGGCTTCCCGGTCCAGAGCGCCAACCAGCTCGACTACACCATCGAGCCCCGCGAGGAGGGCCGCCGCGCCTGGGTGCGCTACGTGCACAGCGGCATCTTCACGGACGACTGGAACAACCAGTACGACGGCGCGAGCAAGCACACCAACTTCTACCTGCACACCCTGTCCGAGTACCTGACGCACTTCGCGCCCCGCCCGGTCACCTTCGCCCAGCTGAACGGGCCCGAGACCTCGGCGACCGCGCGAGCGCTCGCCGCCGTCGCCCGCGCACTGGGCCTGGCGGACGACACGCCCGCGGGCACGAAGGTCGGCGCCCAGGGACCCGGCGGACGGACCCTGGACGCCGTACTCGACTACCGCAACCCGTACTTCATCGGGCTGCGCACCGACGACGCCCTCATCCGCTTCTTCGGGCGCGGCCACTGGGGCGCCCCGCTCGGCATCAGCATCCACGACTTCGCGCCGGACGCCGACGCCAAGGCGAACGAGAGCGCCTGGCAGGACTGGCTGAACGGGGTGTTCGGGGTGTCCGGCCAGTCCTGAGCCCCTCGCCGGGCGCGGGGCATTGTGCGAGAAACCACGAATCACCCGCACCCGGCGATGATCAGGCCCCCCGAGCCGGAATCCGGCCTTATCCGGGGCGAGCCGCGCTTGCGCTCGTCACGGGCGGAAGCGGAGCACCTGCGGGTCGTGGTCGCTGATCTGGTCGTTGAACTCCGCGTTGATGTGCACGCTGTCGTACTCGAAGTCGCAGCCGCGCCGGATCGCCGGGCTGATCAGGATCTGGTCCAGGACCTGCTCGTTGCCCTGGTAGTCGTAGGTGTAACGCTCGCTCTTCGGCAGCGACTTGATCGCCGACCACAGGGCGCCGTCACCCTCCAGGATCTTCGTGGTCCCGGAGAACTCGAAGTCGTTCATGTCGCCGAGCGCGATGACGTTCGCGTTCTTCTGCACGGACAGGATGTCCTTGACGAACGCGTTCACCTCGGTCGCCTGTGCGTGGCGCTGGATCTCCGAGCTGCGCACGGGCGGCTGGTACTGCGCGGTCAGACCCTGGTCGCCACCCTTGGAGTTGAGGTGGTTGGCGATCACGAAGACGGTCTTGCCGTGGAAGACGAACTCGCCGGCCAGCGGCTTGCGGCTGTTGCTCCAGGACGCGTCCGCCGGGTCGACGCGGCCCGGGGAGGCGGTCAGCTGTGCCTTGCCGTTCACCTTGGTGACGCCGACGCCGGTGGTGGAGTCGCCGCCCGCGCGGTCCACGAAGGACACCCGCTCGGGGTTGAACAGGAACACCTGGCGGATGTTCCCGCCCGGTTCGCCGCCGTCCTGGTCGTTGACCGGGTCGATGGAGCGCCAGTCGTACCGCGGGCCGCCCGCCGCGACGATCGCGTCGATCAGCTTGTTCACCGTCACGCTCGCGTCGACCGTGCCGTCGTCCGTGGCGCCGTTGTTGTCCTGGATCTCCTCCAGGGACACGATGTCGGGCGACCGCAGGTGGTTCACGATCGCGGCGGCGTGCTGGTCGAAGGTGGCGTCCGCCGGGTCGAGGTTCTCGACGTTGTAGGTCGCCACCGCCAGCTCGCGGCCCGACTGCTTGCGCGTGGTCTCCCGCTGGAGGCCGCCGCTCTCCAGCGTGCCGAGCGTGCCCGCGACCAGCGTGTAGCCGCCGTACTGGTTGTAGTCGAGCGGGCCGGTCGTGGCGCCCTTGAGGGTGTCGCCGACGTTCGCCCGCGGGAAGTCGGCGGTGGAGCCCAGCGACTGGATCTGCAGCCGGCCGGTGTTCTGCGACTCGTAGGAGCCGTAGAGCGTGCCACCGCGGTGGCTGCGGTTCTCCTGCGGCTTCACCGTGACCCACAGCTCGGTGTACGGGTCGGTGGCGGTGACCACGCGGGTGTCGGCGACCTGGACGTTCATGCCCTCCAGGGACTCGTAGTAGTCCAGGGCGTACGCCGACGGGTCCAGCGGCAGGGCGTTGACCGAGCCCGCGGCGGCGGTGTCGCCCTGCGGGGTGTACGCGTCCGGCACCGAGTCCGCGTCGATCACGGCCGGCGCGGGGACCGCGTTGCCGGTGGACACGGTGGTGATCACCGGCTTGGTGATCTCCGTCAGCGACTGGTTGCCGGAGGAGGCGCCGCCCGGGACGTACTCGGAGACCGTGCCGGTCACCGTGACCGAGTCGCCGACGGCGACCTTCGGCGTGGAGCTGGTGAAGACGAACACGCCCTCACTGGTGGCCGGGTCGTCGTCCGGGGTCCGGTCCTGGATCCAGAAGCCGCGGGAGGAGCCGTAGGTGCGGGTGGCCGTGACGATGCCGGGCACGTCCGTCACCTTCTGGCCCGCGAACGGGGATATCCGGGTCGTGCCCTGGACGTCGTGGATGCGCACCGATTCGGCGTGCGCGGGCGAGGTGAGGACGACGGCCGACGCGGCGCTGCAGACCGCTGCGACGGTGAGCGCGGCGAGGCGTGTGGAAGACCTGCTCGGCAAGGGATCCCTCCGGGGACGAGTGTGGGGCACCGGGACGAGGACGGAACGCCGGCGTGCGGGGGGTGTCACCCTGCGTGCACACGCCGAAAGCCGAGTGAACAGTTGTCCCCCGACTTCTACGCGCGTCAATCTCCTGCCTGGCGCGTGGAGTTGTCAAGGTTCCGGCCATGTACGGCGGTCGGCCGGGAGATGAACCGGGTGGCTTGGGTGGAAATCCGTCTAGGCTGAGCGGCTGAGTCCGTTCACGGTCCGAGGAGAACCAGCCGATGTCAGACAGCTCCCCCCTGCCGCCCGTCCGGCTGCACCCCGAAGCGGAGCTGGCGCGTGCCGCACTGTCCACCCCGCTGCTCTCCCGGGCCGCCCGGCTCGCCCGCTGGGCCGGACCCGACACCCGGGTGGACGCCGGGGGCGGACTGGTCGACGAACAGCTGCCGGCCGCCGCCGGACTCCTCGGACTGAGCGGGGACGACGCCGCCGCCCACGCCGCCGAGGCCTGGCGGGTGGCCCTGGACGCCGGACTGGTCGAGATCACCGACGAGGAGGCCGGCACCGTCACGGCCGGCGCGGACCTGGAGCTGCTCACCGGCTCCCCGCACGAGGTGCTGACCGTCTGGCTCGCCGCACTGGAGACCGTCCTCGCGGACGCGAGCGTGCCCGACCTCGACGGACTGGTCGACGCCATGGACGAGGGCGAGGTCGATTTCTCGTCGCTCGACTGGGACCCCGAGGCCGAGGCAGAATTCCTCGACGGCGTCCTCGGCAACCTCTATCTGCTGACCGTCAGTGAGGACGGCCCCGGCGACGGCCCGGTGCCGCTGCCCGCCCTCGCCGCTTCCATGCTCGTCCCCGACGACATGGGCCGGCCCTCCGACGACGTCCTGGAGCAGGTCTCCGACGCGATGATGCGCCTGGACGACCAGTTCCGGATCCTGGCGCCGGTCGGCCTGGTCGAGTACCAGCCCGTCGACGAGGCGCTCATGGCCGACACCGACGAGGAGCCCGCCGCACCGCTGGACGACACCGACGTCTCCCGCTACGGCCTGGTCCGGCTCACCCCGCTCGGCGCGTACGGGCTGCGCGCCCGGCTGCTGGAGGCCGGGTTCGAGGCGCCCGCCGTCGGGGAGCTCGCCGACAAGGGCGCGGACGCGCTGCTCGACGGCACCGCCCGCTTCGGCCCGTCCGCCGCCCAGGCCGAGACCGAGCAGTGGCTGACCCGGCGGCAACCCCTCGCCGCCGCACGGGAGTTGCTGTCCGCCGCGCGCGGCGCCGACGCCGGCGCGCCGCTGCGCCGGCTGCGCTGTCAGCAGGCACTGTCCCTGGTCGGGCAGGAGGCCGAGCCCGCGCTGCGGGAGGTCCTCGACGACCCCGAACTCGGCGGGCTCGCCCGGGTCTGGCTGAGCGAGCGGAGCGCCGCCGACGTGCCCGCGCCCTCGCAGGGCCTGGTGTTCTGGCTGACCATCGACACGCTCGCCGCGCAGTTGAGGGCCGAGGGGAACTCCGAGGAACTGCAGGCCCTGGTGGAGGGGCTCGCCGAGCAGCACAGCGGGTTCTTCGCGGCGGCCTGGCGTGTGGAGCATCCGGACACCGCGGAGGTGCTGGAGGCGATGGGACGGCTGCACCCCGACAAGAAGGTGGCGAAGGAAGCGCGGAAGGCCGCGTTCAAGGCGCGTTCGCAGCACGGGGGTTGAGGGGCGCGAGGGTGTGAGTGACGCGCCAGTGTGGGCGGCGCGCGTGTCGGCCGGTTCGGTGCCGGCCGGTTCGGTGATGCCGTTTCCGTGACGCCGTTTCGGCCGGTCGCGTCGCTGGTGGGTGTGGGTGTGGGTGTGGGTGCGGGGCCCGGTGACGGTGCGGCCGTCGAGCTGCACGGGTGGCCGTAAAGGCGGGACATGACCGGTACTTGGGCCCGTCATGGGACGGTGCATGCGGATTCATGGAAGATGGGCCTGCAAAGTAGCCGGATGTTCAACTCCCGTTCAAAACATGGCGGGAGTGTGAGCGCCGCACGAGGCCCCGTGGCCCGCCACGGCGCGAACACCGTCATCAGGAGACAGCATGTCGCTCACCCGCAGGGACTTCGCCAGAAAATCCGCGATCACCGGTGCCGGGGTCGCGCTGGCCGGCAGCGTCGGCGCCCTCGCCACCGCGCCGGGCGCCCTGGCCGCCACGGACACGGACACGGACACGGACACCGAGAACGCGCAGGGTGAGTCGACGCACGGCCACCAGGGCGTCGGCTACGGCCCGCTGGTCACCGACCCGGACGGCATCCTCGCCCTGCCCGCGGGCTTCAGCTACGAGATCATCACGTACTGCGGCAAGACCACGCTGGAGTCCGGCGAGTTCACCCCGTCCAACCACGACGGCACCGCCGCCTTCGAGGGCCGCCGCGGCGCCACCCTCCTCGTCAACAACCACGAGCTGGCCGGCGCCCGCGCCAACTGGCCGCACCCGGTGCCGCTCACCGAGGGCCTCGTCTACGACCCGGCCGCGGCCGGCGGCTGCACCGTCGTCGAGGTCCGCCACGGCGGCCACGTCGCCGAGTGGGTCGGCATCGCCGGCACCGCCACCAACTGCGCGGGCGGCAGCACCCCGTGGGGCACCTGGCTGACCTGCGAGGAGACCGAGGACAAGGCCGGCAAGAACGGCTTCACCAAGGACCACGGCTACGTCTTCGAGGTCGACCCCGAGGACCACCGCGCCAACCGCGACCCCAAGCCGATCAAGGCCCTGGGCCGCTTCGCCCACGAGGCGGTCGTCATCGACCCCAAGCGCGGCCACGCCTACCTCACCGAGGACGCGGCCGGCCCCAACGGCCTGCTCTACCGCTGGACCCCGCCGGAGGGCTTCCACCACGGCCGCGGCAAACTGCGCACCCTCGCCGACGACGCCGGCGTGCTCCAGGCCTTCAAGTGCTTCGACTCCGGCGGCGCGTTCGTCGACGACCTCTCCCGCGCCACGAAGATCGGCACCGTGTACGGCGTCGACTGGGTGGACGTCCCCGACCGTGACGCCAAGCAGGTCTCCATCCGCAAGCAGTTCGCCGCCGGCCAGATCACCCGTGCCCGCAAGCTCGAGGGCATGTGGTGGGGCGACGGCGGCGCCTACGTCGTCTCCTCCTTCGCCCGCGCGGAGAGCCCGCTGCAGCACGACGGCCAGGTCTGGTTCTACGACCCCAAGCGCCGCACCCTCACCCTGAAGGTGCTGTTCGGCGTGAACCCGGACCCGTCCAAGGACGGCGCCTTCGACGGCCCGGACAACATCACCGTCTCCCCGTACGGCGGCCTGGTCATCGCCGAGGACGGCGAGGGTGTCCAGCACCTGTTCGGCGCCACGGAGAGCGGCCGCACCTACCCCATCGCCCGCAACGACCTGAACATCGGCACCGCGGACGCCCCGGAGTTCAGCGAGTTCACCGGCGTCACCTTCTCGCCCGACGGCGACACCCTGTTCGCCAACATCCAGACGCCCGGCATCATGCTCGCCATCACGGGCCCCTGGAAGCGGCAGAAGCGCGACTGACCTCCGCACCGCTGATCGATTCGCGCGATTAATTCGCTCGCTCGTGCCGCGCCTCCCCTCCTAGAGTGATCCACGTCCAGGTGCGACAGGCAGGACCTACTTCCACTGTTCATGGGGAGGCCGCGGGTTCGAGTCCCGCCACCGGCTCCGACAGGCCGGTGTAGCTCAGTCGGCAGAGCACCAACACGTCGGTTCCGCCGCCCTCGATCTCTGGACACCGAAAACTTGACGCACCTCCCGGTGCGAAGGCAGTGGCTACTTCCCTTTCCTGGAATGAAAAACAGCCACCGCCGAGTTGATCTCGGGAGGCGCGGCACATGGTGGGTGTCCGGTGCGCAGGCAGCGGTTACTTCTTTTGGATCAGAAGGTTGCGGGTTCGACTCCCGTCACCGACTCAGGGTCGGTGCAGCTCAATGGAGAGAGCATCTGACGTGGTCCGCAGCCGACTTCCGATCTCGGCCACCTTCCTTTTGCCGCGCCTTCCTCCGAAACACGAGCGAATTCGGGGGAATTCACCATGGCGCGATTCAACACCCGCACCGCCAAGGCGCGGCCGACGTCGGCCGTGACCTCGACGGGCCGGGTCCTGCGTACCCACGAGAGCGGCCGGGGGCAGGAGCGTGACGCGCGCTCCGAACTCTTCCTGCTCGCCGTCTCCCACATGGTCGCGCAGAACACCTTCTACGAGACCGGCACCGACCGCGACGACCGCTTCGCCCGTCTGATCCGCGGCCTTGCCGTCAGCGACCCGGAGTGGACCGCGGGCCTGCTCGGCTGGCTGCGGGACGAGGGCGCCATGCGGACGGCCTCGATCGTCGGCGCGGCCGAGTACGTGCACGCCCGGCTCGCGGCCGGCGCGACCGCAGGCCCGTCCAACCGGCAGGTCGTGAACTCCGTGCTGCAGCGCCCGGACGAGCCCGGTGAGCTGCTCGCCTACTGGACCGTGACCCACGGCCGCGCCCTCCCCAAGCCTCTCAAGCGCGGTGTCGCCGACGCCGTACGACGGCTCTACCACGGCAAGTCGCTGCTCAAGTACGACACCGCGTCCAAGGGCTACCGCTTCGGCGACATCCTCAACCTGGTGCACGCGGCCCCGGACCCGGACAAGCCGTGGCAGGGCGAGCTGTTCCGGTACGCCCTCGACCGGCGGCACAACCCCGACACCGCCGTGCCGCCCGCGTCGGTCCCGGTGCTCACCGCGCACCGCGAGCTGATGCGACTGCCTGTCGAGGAGCGCCGGTCCGTCGTCACCTCGCCCGGTGGCGCCGAGCGGCTGGCGGCGGCCGGCATCACCTGGGAGGCGCTGGCCGGCTGGCTGCAGGGCCCGATGGACAAGGCGGCCTGGGAGGCCGTGATCCCGTCCATGGGTGCGATGGCGCTGACCCGTAACCTGCGCAATTTCGACGAGGCGGGTGTCTCGGACGAGGTCGCCGCCCAGGTCGCGGCGAAGATCAGCGACCCGGAGCAGGTGGCGCGCTCGCGGCAGTTCCCCTTCCGCTACCTGGCCGCCTACCAGCACGCACCCTCGCTGCGCTGGGCCTACCCGCTGGAGCGGGCGCTCGGTCACTCGCTGGCCAACGTGCCCGCGCTGCCGGGTCGCACGCTGGTGCTGGTGGACCGCTCGGGCTCGATGTTCTGGTCGCAGGTGTCCGAGCGCTCGCAGCTCAACCGGGCCGACGCGGCGGCGGTGTTCGGTACCGCGCTCGCCCTCCGGGCGGCCGGCGCCGACCTCGTGCAGTTCGGCTCGACCAGCGCGCCGGTGGAGTTCCGCACGGGCGAGTCGGTGCTGAAGATCCTGGAGCGCTTCGGCGACCTGGGTGGCACCGACACCACGGAGGCGGTGCGCCGGCACTACCAGAAGCACGACCGGGTGCTGATCGTCACCGACGAGCAGTACGCCCCGAACCGGCACGGTGACCCCACCGCCCAGATCCCGGCGCACATCCCCGTCTACACCTGGAATCTGGAGGGCTACCGGGCGGGCCACGGCCCGTCGGGTGCGGGGAACCGGCACACCTTCGGTGGCCTCTCGGACTCGGCCTTCCGGATGGTGTCGCTGCTCGAGTCCGCCCGGGACGCCTCCTGGCCGTGGCAGGCCCGAGCCTGAGCCGCACGGGGGCTCTCCTCGATCCGCGCTCGATAAAATGCGGAGGGAGTCCCCGGAATGCGGAGGGAGTCCCCGGCTCGCGAGGAGTTTCTGGATGACGCGGAGCAGACCCATGCGCGCGGACGCGCGGCGCAACTACGAGCGCCTGCTGAAGGTGGCCGCCGAGGCCTTCGCCGAACATGGGGAGAACGCGTCGCTCGACGACATCGCCAGGCGCGCGGGTGTCGGCTCGGGCACCCTCTACCGGCACTTCCCCACGCGGCAGGCGCTGCTGGAGGCCGCGTACGTGGACCGCGTCGAGGCGCTCGGGGCGCGGGGTGAGGAGCTGGCGAAGGAGCTGCCGCCGGGCGAGGCGCTGACGCGGTGGCTGCACGAGGTGTGTGCCGCCACGATCCAGGTGCGCGGGATGAAGTCCCTGCTGGGTTCGGCGGTCTCGGACGGCGGCTCGGCCGCGGTGACGGTGTGCGGCACGGTGGTGCAGGGCACGGCGACCCGGCTGGTCGAGGCCGCGCAGGCCGAGGGGAGCCTGCGGGCCGACCTGGAGCCGGTCGAGCTGCTCCGGCTGGTGCACGGCGTGGCGACGGCTTCCGAGCTGGCGAACGGCCAGGGCAAGGAGATCCCTCGCTACCTGACCTTGCTGATGGAGGGGGTGCGGCGATAGGGGGTGGCGTTTGGGTCATCCCGGCATCGCGGGGTCTGGCATGGGGCCCGGCACGCACGTCTGCGGCGTTGTCGTCGACCGCCGATTCCCCCACGCTCGGCTCCGTTCGCGGGGGCCCCATGACCGCATGCTCGGCTCCGCTTGCGCGGGGGACCCCCCATCGCGTCGACTCGCTCCTCCGCCGTGCGGCCGCACGCAGCAGACCCCGCTCGGGTCGGCCGGTCCGCACTGTCAGTCCCAGCCGGCCTGATCCAAACGACACCCCCTGGCCAGGCCCGAACCTTCCGTCGCGGGGCTACAGTGCCCGTGCTCCCGGCTCCACCATGTTCCGTACCGTCCGTGCCTTCACGAACTCGCCCATCGCCGTCATGTCCCACTCGCCGGAGAACTGCCGGATCAGCTTGGCCATCAGTACGCCGGTCTGGGGCTCGGCGCCTGTGAGGTCGAAGCGGACCAGTTCCTCGCCCGTGGTCGCGTCGAGGAGACGGCAGTAGGCCTTGGCGACGTCGGTGAACTTCTGGCCGGAGAAGGAGTTGACGGTGAAGACCAGGCCGGTGACGTCCATCGGGAGCCGGCCGAGGTCGACGGTGATCGTCTCGTCGTCGCCCCCGCCCTCGCCGGTGAGGTTGTCGCCGGAGTGGCGGATCGCGCCGTTCAGGATGGTCAGCTTGCCGAAGTAGCAGCTGTCGACGTGGTTGCGCTGCGGGCCGTAGGCGATGACCGAGGCGTCCAGGTCGATGTCCTTGCCGCGGAACGCGGGCTCCCAGCCGAGGCCCATCCGCACTGCGGAGAGCAGCGGCCGGCCGCCCTTCATCAGGGACACGGTCTGGTTCTTCTGGAGGCTGACCCGGCCCTTGTCCAGGTTGACCTTCCCGGCGCCCGGGGCGGGGGCCACCGGGGCCGGCGGTGCCGGGGGAGCGGACACCGCCGGTGCTGGTGGGGCAGCCGGCGGAGGCGGGGTCGCCGGCTGCGGCGGGGTGATCGGCTGCTGGGGAGGCGCGATCGACTGCTGGGGAGGCGCGATCGGCTGCTGGGGCGCGGCGGGTGCGGCGGACGGTTCCTCCACGGTGACCCCGAAGTCCGTGGCGATTCCCGCCAGCCCGTTCGCATACCCCTGGCCCACGGCGCGGGCCTTCCACTGGCCGCCCCTGCGGTAGATCTCCACGATCACCAGGGCGGTCTCGGTGCCGAGCTGCGGCGGGGTGAACGTGGCCAGCGCCACGCCGCCCTCCGCGTCCCGGATCGTGGCCGTCGGCTCGATGCCCTGGAACGTCTGGCCCGCCGCGTCCGGGCTGGCCGTGACCACGATCTTCTCGATGTCCGGCGGGACCGCGGTGGTGTCGACCGTGATCGCGTCGGGTGCGGCACCGCCGCCGGAGCGGTAGGTCACACCCGGGCCGGCCGGCTGGTTGTAGAAGATGAAGTCGTCGTCGGAGCGCACCTTGCCGGCGGCGGTGAGCAGCAGGCCCGACACGTCGAGCCGTACCGGCGCGGCGACGTCCACCGTCACGCGGGCGGCCGACAGAGGGATGTTCGAGCCAGGGGTCATAGCTGTCATGCCGGGTCAACGAACGACATCACTTTGCCGTTCCCTTACCGTCACCGCGACCCCCGATCGGCTCACCTGACCCGCGCCGGCCGGTTCACCCGGCCCCCGCCGATCCGCTCAGGGCACGACCACGATCTTCCGGCCCACCCCCGCCGCGAACTGCTCCAGCGCCTCGGGGTAGCGGTCCAGCGGGATGCGGTCGCTGATGAACAGCTCCGGGTCCAGCACCCCGTTCGCGAACAGTTCGGCGGCCCGCTCGAAGCTGTGCAGGACGGCCATCGAGCCGGTGATGGTGATCTCCTGGTTGTAGATGCGGTACGGGTCGATCGTCACCCGCGTCGCGTAGTCCGCCACGCCGAACTGCAGGAACGTGCCCGCCTTCGCCACCCGCTCCAGGCCGTCCTGGATCGCCGCCGCGTTGCCGGTCGCGTCGATCACCACGTCCCAGCCCTGAGGGCGGTCCAGCTCGTCCGCGTTCGCGGCGGCTGCCGAGACGCCGAGCCGGTGCGCGGTCTCCAGCCGGGCCGGGTTCAGGTCGACGACGTCGACACGCGCCGCGCCGGTGCGCTTGGCCAGTTCGAGCATCATCAGGCCCATGGTCCCGGAGCCGTAGATCAGGACGTGGGCGCCGAGGCGGGAGTTGAGGACGTCGTAGCCGCGCACCGCGCAGGACAGCGGCTCCACGAGGGCCGCGTCCGCGGTGCGCACGTGGTCCGGCAGCTTCACGCAGTTCGCCACCGGCGCCAGCGCGTACTTGGCCGCGCCGCCCGCCGTCGTCACGCCTATCGCGCCCCAGCGCTCGCACATGTTGTTGTGGCCGTCGCGGCAGTAACGGCACTCGTTGCAGTACAGGGAGGGGTCCACGGCCACCCGGTCGCCGACCGCGATCTCCGTGACCTGGGTGCCGACGCCGACCACCTCGCCCGCGAACTCGTGCCCGGGGACGATCGGCAGCTTGGGTGCGAACTCGCCCTGGAGGATGTGCAGATCCGTTCCGCACAGCCCGCAGGCGGCCACTTCGACGACGACGTCGCGCGGGCCGGGCGTCGGGTCCGGGACCTCCGTGACGACGGCGCGGCCCACGGACTCGATGACGGCGGCCTTCATTTGACGGCTCCCAACGACAGGCCCTGGACCAGCTTGTCCTGGGCGGCGAACCCCGCGGCGAGCACCGGCAGGGAGATGACGAGCGACGCGGCGCACACCTTGGCCAGGAACAGGCCCTGGCTGGTGATGAAGCCGGTCAGGAAGACGGGGGCCGTCTCGGCCACCACGCCGGTCAGCACACGGGCGAACAGCAGCTCGTTCCAGCTGAAGATGAAGCAGATCAGGGCGGTGGCGGCGATGCCGGGCAGGGCGATGGGGGCCACCACGCGCGCCAGGATGGTCGGCAGCCGGGCGCCGTCGATCTGCGCCGCCTCGATCACCGCCACCGGGACCTCGGCGAGGAAGGACTGCATCATCCACACCGCGATCGGCAGGTTCATGGAGGTGTAGAGGATGATCAGCAGCCAGATGTTGTCGAGCATCCCGGTGTTCTTGGCGAACAGGTAGATGGGCAGCAGGCCCGCCACCGCCGGCAGCATCTTCGTGGACAGGAAGAAGAACAGGACGTCCGTCCACTTGCGTACCGGGCGGATGGACAGCGCGTAGGCCGCCGGGAGGGCCAGCAGGAGCACGAGCAGGGTCGAGACCAGCGACGCCATGGCCGAGTTGATCAGCGCCGGCCAGGGGCTCGCGCCGCCGCCGGCTCCGAAGAACTCGCGGTAGCTGTCCAGGGTCAGCGAGGCCCCGAAGGACGGCGGGTTGGTGGCGGCGTCCGCCTCCGAGTGGAAGGAGGTCAGGGCCATCCAGGCGATGGGCAGGAAGAACAGCAGACCGATCAGCCAGGCCAGCAGGCCGAGACCCACTCCGCGGCGGCTGCGGGGGCGTGCGGCCCCGGTGGGCGCGGTGGACGCGGTGGACGCGGTGGGCGCGGTGACGGCGCTCATGCGCGGGACACCTCCTCGCGGAACAGGGACGACACCACGCGCAGGGCGAAGGTCGCGATGATGATCGAGCCGATGACGACCAGGACGCCGGCGGCGGACGCGAGGCCGTTCTCGTGGGCCTGGTAGAAGCTCTGGTAGACGGTGTAGGGAAGGTTGGCGGTGCCCAGTCCGCCCGACGTGATCGTGAAGACCGCGTCGAAGTTCTGGACGATGTAGATCGACCCCAGCAGCCCGCCGAGTTCGAGGTAGCGGCGCAGGTGCGGGAGCGTCAGATAGCGGAAGACCTGCCAGCCGCCGGCGCCGTCCACGCGGGCCGCCTCCAGCTGCTCGCTGTCGCGGCTCTGCAGCCCGGCCAGCAGGATCAGCATCATGAACGGGGTCCACTGCCAGATCAGCGCGATCTCGACCGCGAGTAGCGGGGTGTTGGAGATCCAGTCAGGCTGGGGGCCGCCGACGTAGTGCAACAACCCGTTGAGCAGGCCGTATTCGGGGTTGTAGAGCACGTGCTTCCACAGCAGCGCGGCAGCCACCGGCACCACGAGGAACGGGGCGATCAGCAGGGTGCGGACCAGGCCGCGGCCCATGAACTTCCGGTTGAGCAGCAGCGCGATGGCCAGGCCCAGGACCAGGCTGACGAGGACCACCGTGACGGTCAGCAGGATCGTCGTCCACACCGACTGGCGCAGGTCCGCGTCGGTCAGGACCTGCCGGTAGTTGTCGACGCCGGTGAAGTGGCGGTCCTTCGGGTAGAGGGCGTTCCAGTCGAAGAACGAGATCACCACGGTCGCCACGAACGGCAGCTGGGTCACCACGATCATGAAGACCAGCGCGGGCAGCAGCGGGGCCCGGGTGACCCAGGCGCGCATGCGGTTCGGCGGCCGGGTCGCCGGCCGCGCGGTGGCGGCGGCGACCCGGGCGGAGGGGGTGGTCACGGTCATGACGCCTCGTACTTCTTACCGACGGCCTCGGCGAGCTGCTGCCCCTTCTTCAGCGCGCTGTCCACGGACGTGCGGCCGGCGATGGCGGAGCTGATCTCCTGGGAGACCTTGGTGCCCAGGTCGGTGAACTCGGGGATGCCGACGAACTGGATGCCGGGCGCCGGGCGGGGCTGCACACCCGGGTCGTTCGGCTTGGCGCTGGAGATGGCGGTGCGGGTGACGTCCGCGAAGGCGCCCGCCTCCTTGCGGTACTCGGGGATGTCATAGGTCGACGAACGCTTGCCCGCAGGCACGTTGGACCAGCCCGCCGTCTTGCCCACGAGGTTCTCGTAGCCCTTGCTGGACGCCCACGAGATGAACTTCCAGGAGTCGTCGGGGTTCTTGGACGCCTTCTGGATGCCCCACGCCCAGGTGTAGAGCCAGCCGGAGCTGCCGGTCTTCTCGACCGGGGCCGGGACGTAGCCGATCTTGCCCTTGACCGGGGAGCCGGGTGCCTCCAGCGATCCCGCGCCGCTCGTGGCGTCGTACCACATGGCCGTCTTGCCCTGTGTCATGTTGTTCAGGCACTCGGCGAACCCGGACTGGGCCGCGCCGGACTCGCCGTGCTTTCGGACGAGGTCGACGTAGAACTGCGTGGCCTTCTTGAACTCGGGGGAGTCCACCTGGGCCTTCCAGTTCTTGTCGAACCAGGTGCCGCCGAAGGTGTTCACGACCGTCGTCAGCGGTGCCATGACCTCGCCCCAGCCGGGCAGTCCGCGCAGGCAGATGCCCTTCATGCCGGACTCGGCGCCGTCCGCCTTGGCGGCCAGGCCGGCGACCTGCTGCCAGGTGGGCTTGGCCGGCATGGTCAGGCCCTTCTTCTTGAAGACGTCCTTGCGGTACATCAGGAAGGACGACTCGCCGTAGAAGGGCTCGCCGTAGAGCTTGCCGTCCGCGGCGGTGAGGGCCTGCCGCATCGGGGCGAGGATGTCCTGCTGGTCGAAGGCGGTGTCCTTCTTGACGTACGAGTCCATCGGCTCCAGCCAGCCGTTCTTGGCGTAGATCGGGATCTCGTAGTTGCTGAGGGTGGCGACGTCGTACTGACCGGCCTGGTTGGCGAAGTCCTGGCTGATCTTGTCGCGGACGTCGTTCTCCGGCAGGACGGTGAAGTTCACCTTGATCCCGGTGTCCTTGGTGAAGTTGCTCGCGGTGAGCTTCTGCAGCTCCACCATCTGCGGGTTGTTCACCATCAGGACGTTGATGGAGTGGGCGGAGGACCCGCCGCCTGCTCCGCCGGCGCCCGAACAGCCGGCGAGCAGCGGGGTGATCAGCGTGCCTACGGTGGCCACGGCAAGCAGGGTGCGGCGTGTTCTGCGGCTCTGGATTCGCATGAGGCTTTCCCGGACCTTTCGTGAGATACAGGGCATGGACGGGCGTGCGGACGCCCTCGGGGGCTGTGTGCTGTGTTCGGTGTGCTGTGTTCGGTGTGCTGTGTTCGGTGTGGCTGGGTTCTGTGTGCTGGATTCTGTGTTCGGTTGTTCAGACGCGGATGATCTGGGGGCCCTGCAAGGAGTAGCGGTGGGCCTCGGAGGCGGGCAGCAGGGTGCTGGTGACGACGGCTTCCAGCTCGCCGATCTCCGCGAACCTGCAGAAGCTCACCGCCCCGAACTTCGTGTGCACCCCCGCGAAGATCGTGCGGCGGGCAGCGCGGATCGCCTGTGACTTGACCTCGCAGACGGCCGGGTCGGGCGTGGTCAGCCCGTGTTCCCGGGAGACGCCGTTGGCGCCGATGTAGGCCAGGTCGATGACGAACCCCGCCAGCATCTTCGTCGTCCAGTGATCGACGGTGGCGAGGGTGCCCCGGCGTACCCGGCCGCCGAGCAGCAGCACGGTCCTGTTCTCGGCCTCCGCGAGTGCGCCCGCGGTGGCCAGGGACGCGGTGACCACGGTCAGCGGCCGGTCCATGGGCAGGGTCTCGGCGATGAGCTGCGGGGTGAACCCCTCGTCGACGAAGACCGTCTCGGCGTCGCCCAGCAGTTCGGCCGCCGCGGTGGCGATGCGGCGCTTCTCGGGTACGTGGCTCGTGGCGCGGAAGGCCAGGGTCGTCTCGAAGCCGGCGCTCTCCACGGGATAGGCGCCGCCGTGGGTGCGGCGGAGCAGGCCGTGGTCCTCCAGGGTGCGCAGATCCCGTCGTACGGTCTCCTTGGCCACACCCAACTCGGCGGCGAGCGCGGTGACGTCGACGGAGCCGGTGGCGCGGGCGTGCCGCACGATCTCGCGCTGGCGCTCTTCGGCCGTCCTCGCGGGATTCGCCGTCATCGCCGACACCTGCTTCCGTGCTCACGCGCTCGCTGCCCGTTCGGGCCCGGTGCGGCCCTCGGAAGGAAGTTCTACAGTCGGCGTCCGGCACTGACCAGGCTTATTGCGCACTTGTTGCTGCCCGTATGTGACCGATTGGGCGCGAGTTTGCCCGTCTCGGACCTGCACGGCTGTGCGCGGGGAAGTGGGAGCGGGCACCGCAGGTGCCCGAACACGGCGGCGGGCGGGCCCGTTAGGTGCCCGCCCGCCGTCATGAGCGATCGGTTTCCGCCGATCGGCGCGCCTCCGTACGACCGGATCGGCGCGCTTCGGTACGACCGGATCGGCGCGTCTCGGTACGACCGGACCGGCGCGCTTCAGTACGGCCAGATCGGCGGGTTGTCGACGAAGGGCCCGCCCAGGTGGCTGTGGGCCGGGTTCCGCGGGTCCAGCTCGCCCTGCTCGGCGATCAGCTTCGCGGCGTACGGCTCGGAGTCGTCCCGCGGCTCGTAGCCGAGCGCCCGCGCGCCGGTCAGGTCCCACCACAGGCGCGTGTTGGCCGAGGAGCCGTGGACGACCGTGTGGCCGACCCCCTCGGCGGTCAGGGCCGCGTGGAAGAGCCGAGCGCCGTCGGCCGGGCTCATCCACACGGAGAGCATCCGCACGCTGGTGGGCTCGGGGAAGCAGGAACCGATGCGCACGGAGACCGTCTCCAGGCCGTGCTTGTCCCAGTAGAGCTGGGCGAGGTCCTCGCCGAAGGACTTGGACAGGCCGTAGAAGGTGTCGGGGCGGCGCGGGGTGTCGACCGGGATCAGCGGGTCACCGGGGCGCGGGGCCGGGGTGAAGCCGACGGCGTGGTTGGAGGAGGCGAACACGATCCGCCGTACGCCCTCCTCGCGGGCCGCCTCGTAGAGGTGGTAGGTGCCCTCGATGTTCGCCTTCAGGATCTTCTCGAAGGGTGCTTCGAGGGAGATGCCCGCGAGGTGGAGGACCGCGTCCACGCCCCGCATCGCCTCGCGCACCGCCCCCGTGTCGGCGAGGTCCGCGGTGATCGCGTCCGGCGCGCCCTCGACGGGGCGCATGTCGAACAGGCGCAGCGTGTAGCCGTACTCCGGCAGCAGGGAGCGCATCAGGGTGCCGAGCCCGCCGGCGGCGCCGGTGAGCAGCACGGTGCGGGGAGCGGGCATCTTCAGACTCCTCGTCTCCTCGGTCTCCTCAGCCTCCTCGGGGAGGCTGCATCCATGAACTGCATTCACATCCGTGGCCACGCTAAGGAGGGTCGGCGTGCTGGTCAAGAGTGCCATGCGGTGCGGAAATCCCTTACCGGGTTGAGGCTTTGCCCGCTTGACCGCCCCTGAGGAGGGATCGTAGCGTGAAGGAGTTCAGAAATATGGACAACGATCAGATTCATGCACCGACAGGGAGTGCCCGTGACGCCAGCCTCTCTCGCCGCCCGGCTCCGCGAGCCGGGCGGACCGCTCTTCTTCCCCGTCACGGCCTACGGCCGGGACGGCTCCGTGGACCTCGACGTCTACCGCGCCCATGTGCGCAGAGGCGTCGAGGCCGGTGCCGCCGCCGTGTTCGCCTGCTGCGGCACCGGTGAGTTCCACGCGCTGCTGCCGCAGGAGTTCGAGGCCTGCGTCCGGGCGGCCGTCGAGGCGACCGAGGGACGCGTCCCGGTGGTCGCCGGCGCCGGCTACGGCACCGCGCTCGCCGTCCGCTTCGCGCGGATCGCCGAGGAGGCGGGCGCCGACGGCCTCCTCGCCATGCCGCCGTACCTCGTCGTCGCCGGCCAGGAGGGACTGCTGCGGCACTACCGCGAGGTCGCCGCGGCCACCGCCCTGCCGGTCATCGTCTACCAGCGCGACAACGCCGTCTTCACCCCGCCGACGGTCGTCGGACTCGCCCGCACCGACGGCATCATCGGCCTCAAGGACGGCGTCGGCGACCTCGACCTCATGCAGCGCATCGTCAGCGCCGTGCGCACCGAAGTCCCGGACGACTTCCTGTACTTCAACGGCCTGCCCACCGCCGAGCAGACCCAGCTCGCCTACCGCGCCCTCGGCATCACCCTCTACTCCTCCGCCGTCTTCTGCTTCGCCCCCGAGATCGCCCTCGCCTTCCACCAGGCCCTGGAGACGGGCGACGAGACCACCGTGCGCCGTCTCCTCGACGGCTTCTACCGCCCCTTCGTCGAACTGCGCGCCCAGGGCCGCGGCTACGCCGTCTCGCTCGTCAAGGCGGGCGTACGGCTGCGCGGTCTGGAGGTCGGCGAGGTCCGGCCCCCGCTGGACGAGCCCGGCGAGGACCACGTCAAGCAGCTCGCCCAGCTGATCGAACGCGGCCAAGCGCTGCTGGAGGAGGACGCGGGACGGCGCCCGGGGGAGGACGCGGGACGGCGCCCGGGGGAGGGCGCGGGACGGCACCCGGGGGAGGGCGCGTGAAGGCCTCGGCGTTCGTCTACCCCTGGGACGTCGACGGGGACCCCGACGCCCCGGCCCGCATCGCGGCGCTCGGCGTACGGCAGGCGACCCTCGCCTCCGCCTACCACTCCACCCGCGCGCTCACCCCCCGCCACCCCCGCCACCGCGTCGTCACCGCCGAGTACGCGGCCCTCCTGTACCCGGCCGGCCCCCGCTGGGCGGGCCGGGGCCTGCGCCCGTACGCGGCCGGCCGCTGGGCCGGCGGCGACGCCCACGGACGGGCCGCCGAGGCCCTCACCGAGGCCGGCATCGAGGTGCACACCTGGGTCGTCCTCGCGCACAACTCCCGCCTGGGCGCCGAACATCCGGACACCTCCGTCGTCAACGCCTACGGCGACCGCTACCCCTGGGCCCCCTGCATCGCCCAGCCCGCCACGCGCGCGTACCTCGTCGACCTCGCCGCCGAGGCCGCCGTACGCCCCGGCGCGCACGGCACCGAACTGGAGTCCCTCGGCTGGTACGGCCTGGCACACCTGCACGCCCACGACAAGACCTCCGGAGTCGCCCTCGGGGAGGCCGGGCAGTACCTGATGTCGCTGTGCTTCTGCCCGGACTGCCGCGCCGGATACGGCGCACAGGGCCTCGACGCCGGTGAACTGGCCGCCGCCGTACGGACCGCGCTGGAGCCGCTGTGGCGCGGCGCGCCGGACGACGGGGGCTGGCCGGCCGTGGAGAAACTCCTCGGGCCGGACACGGCCGCCGCCACGCGCGCGTGGCGCGACACCACCGCCCGCACCCTCCAGGAGGAGGCCGTCACCGCCGTACGCGCCGCCGCGCCCGAAGGCTTCCAGGTGCTGCTGCACGCCGACCCGGTCTCCTACCACTGCGGCGCCAACGCCGGCGTCGACCCCGCCCACGTCCTCTCCGTCGCCGACGGCGTGGTGGTCCCGTGCGCGGGCGGTACGGCCCTGCTGGCGCCCTTCGCCGCACAGGCGCGGCCGGACACGGTCCTGGTGGCCAACTTCACGGTCGTCACCGGCATGGGCGGCAGCCCCGGCACCCTCGCCGCGGACGCGGCACGCGCGCGCGTGGAGGGCGCGACGGAACTGCGGCTGTATCACGCGGGGTTGGCGTCCGACCCGGACCTGGAGGCGGTGCGCGAGGCGCTGTCGGCGGTGCGCTGAGCCGCGAGCACGGCGGCGGTCACGAGCAGCGCCAGGCCGTACACGGGCAACAGCGTGCCGGGACCGGCCAGTTCGACCAGGCCGGCTCCCACGGCCAGCCCGACCACGTTCGGCGTGAACAGCAGTGTGTTCGCGGTGGCCGTCGCCCGGCCCAGCAGCGGTCCGGGCACCTCGCGCTGCACGGCCGTCAGCGCGGCGATCAGCACACAGGGCAGCCCCAGCCCGACGGCCGCGCCGCCCACCAGGGCCACCGCGTCCGACGGCACCGCCCGCGCGGCCACCCCGGCCGCCGTCAGCGCGATCCCGGCCGCCGCGAACCGGCGCCCGCCCAGGCGCCGCAGCGCGGGCCCCGAGACCAGCCCGACCGCCACCGAGCCCGCGCCCTGCACGGCGTACAGAACGCCCGCGAAGGCGGGGGAGTGCCCGAGGCGGTCCACGACGGCGTACAGCGTCGTGCTGCTCAGCGAGGCGAGCAGCATCGTGATCCCGCCGGCCCGGACCAGCGGGCGCAGCCCCGGGTGCCCCCACAGCCCGCTGACCCCCTCCGTCGTTTCCCGCCACCAGCCGGCACCGGAGCGCACCGGCCGCTCCTCGCGCACCCGCAGCAGGGCGCACAGCCCGGCGGCGAGGACGAAGGTGACCGCGTCGAGACAGGCGACGGCCGGCCCGCCGAAGGCCGTGTACAGGCCCGCCCCGGTGAGCGGCGCGACGAGCTTCATCCCCTCGTTGGCGGTCATGCGCAGCCCGTTGAAGTCGCCGAGGCGGTCCGGGCCGACGGCGGCGGTGACCAGCGCCGACTCGGCGGCGTCGTGGACGACACCGGCGGCGCCGTAGCCGAGCAGCACGGCGAACAGCAGCCACAGGCGGCCGGGGGAGTCCACCGCGCACAAGGTGAGCAGGAGCCCGGCCAGGCCGGCATTGAGGCCGATGAGCAGGGGCCCGCGCGGGAAGCGGTCGGCGAGGGTGCCGAGCGCCGGCCCTGCCAGGGTGGGCGCCCACATGGCGAGCATGCACAGCGCGGCCAGACCGTCGGAGCCGGTGAGGTCCTTGACCCACACGCCCGCCGCCAGCCACAGCGAGGACGTGCCGAAACCGGACACCACCACACTCGTCAGAAACAGCGCCGCATTGCGGTCCCGCAGCACGCGGAACACGGTCCAGGAAGTCGTCATGCCAGGTCATCGTGGTGCTAAGGGGGGTGCGACCGGATCGGTCAGGTGCCCTATCCGGGCGGGCGGAACGGGGGCGGGCGGAACGGGGGCGGGCGGAACGGGGGCGGGTGGAACGGAGGTGGGCGGAACGGAGGTGGGCGGAACCGGGCGAGCGGAACGGGGCGGGCGGAACCGGGGGCCTCGGCACCGATGAGTTACGGCGCGCCGGGGGGTCATCACTTCGTACAGGTACAACCGCCGTCCCCGTCCCCGAGCCCGGTGGGCGCGGCCCGGAGCACTCCCGAGGAGCAACGCATGTCCGACTCGATCCTCGATCTCGGCGCCCAGACACGGATCATGGCGCAGCTCGCCGAGACCGTCACCGACGAGCAGCTGTCGGCCCCCACGCCGTGTCCGGACTACACGGTGCGCAACCTGCTGGCCCACGTGCTGGGGCTGTCCGTCGCCTTCCATGCCGCCGCCCGCAAGGACCTCGGCGCGCTGACCGACACCCGCCCGGACGCCACGGTCCCGGACCTCGGGCCCGACTGGCGCGAGCGGCTGCCCAAGGTGCTGGACGACCTCGCCGACGCCTGGCGCGACCCGGCGGCCTGGACCGGTACGACCCGCGCCGGGAGCGTGGACCTGCCCGGCGAGGTCGCGGGCCTGGTCCTCGCCGACGAGCTGGTGATCCACGGGTGGGACCTGACCCGCGCCCTGGACCGGCCCTACGCCCCCGACCCCGCCGCCATCGACGCCGCCCACGCCTTCCTGCGCCTCGCCGCCGAGGACCCCAGCCGCGGCGGCGGCATCTTCGGCCAGATCGTCCCCGTCCCGGCGGAGGCCTCCCTCCTGGACCGCGCGGTGGGCCTGAGCGGCCGGGACCCGGGCTGGCGGCCGTAGGGCGACGGGGGGCGTAGGGCGACGCGGCGTAGGGCGGTCGTGGGCGGTCGTGGGGCACGCGGGAAGGTCCGGAGGGCGGTCGTGGCGCAACGCCGCAGGTAGCGGCGCCGGAGGTTCCGCTTGGGCGTGTGTGCGAGGGGTCGGTTCCCGGCGTCGTACCCTCCTTTTCATGCCGCTCAGCCTCACCGTCCTCGGTACCGCCTCGCCCCATCCCGGCCCCGACCGTCCCTGTTCCGGATACCTGCTGTCCGGGGGAGGCGCCGAGGTGTGGGTGGACGCGGGGCCCGGGACGTTCGCCGCGTTGCAGCGGTACACGGATCCGTCCCGGCTCACCGCGATCTGGATCTCGCACCTGCACGCCGACCACAGCGCCGACCTGCTGGCCGCCGCCTACGCCTTCGCGTTCGGCGGGATGACCCCGGCCGTGCCCGTCCCCTTGTACGCCCCGCAGGACTGCGCCCGCCGGCTCGCCGGATTCCTCGGCCTGCCGCACCTCGGCTTCCTGAAGGACGTCTTCGACTTCCGGCCCCTGTACGACGGCCACGACGTCCGGCACTGGAACCTCCGGCTGACCGCCCGCGCCGTCGCCCACGACAGCGAGGCGTACGGGCTGCGCGCCGAGAGCCAGGGCAGCGTGCTGGCCTACTCGGGCGACAGCGGCCCCTGCACCGCGCTGACGGAACTCGCCTGCAACGCGGACCTGTTCGTGTGCGAGGCCGACATCGACCGGCATCACGGCGGCGAACAGGTGCATCTGACCCCGGAGGACGCGGGCCACATCGCCCAGGAGGCGCGCGTACGGGAGCTGCTGGTCACCCACGTCGGCCCCACGCTCACCCGAGAGTCGGCGACCGCCCGAGCCGCCGCCGTCTTCGGCCGCACGACCCGCCCCGCCGTCGAGGGCGACATCCGCGGCATCTGAGCCGCCGGGCCACCGCTGGGCAGCTGTCGGGCCGCCGGGGGCGGGGCGGGCTCCGGAAGGCGGGTGTCACCTTCACTCCGGCGGACGCAGCGTCACCTCCCGTCTGCCGGCGGCAAAGCCGCGCTTGATCACGATCAGGCAACGGCGCTCGCGCCACCCGGGGTGACGCGCGTAGAAATCCTGCCATGCGGAAGACATCACGGATCGCGGCGATCACCGCCGCCTGCGCCCTCGCCGGTGGCGCCCTCTGCGGCGCCGGCGCCGCCACCGCCGGCCAGTCGGCGGCGAACTCCACCCACGAGCCCTACAACATCGGGCAGTTGGTGACGGACATCGACACCTACTACGGCACCCACGCCGACGCCGGCGGCGTCTACCAGGCCTCGCCGGACAGCCCGTACGCCGAGGACCTGGCGGACATCGACGCCGACGCCAGGCGCTATATCGACAAAGCGGCCCGCAAGGCCCACCACCGTGGCGAGAAGCCGGCCGTCGTCTTCGACATCGACGACACGCTGCTCCTCAGCCTCGACTACGAGAAGCGCTACAACTACACGTACAACCCCACCACGTGGAGCGACTACGTGAACCGCGCCGACCGCCCCGCCGTCTTCGGCAGCCCCGAACTGGTGCGGTACGCCCACTCCAAGGGCGTCGAGGTCTTCTACAACTCCGGTCTGAGCGAGGCCCAGCGCACCGCCGCCGTCGCCAACCTGAAGAAGATCGGCGCCGACGTGAACCTCGACGCCGGCCACATGTTCCTCAAGGACAAGGCCGATCCGCCGGCCTACCTGAACGACTGCGCCACCCCGGGCGCCTGGACCTGCACCACCGTCCAGTACAAGTCCGGCACCCGCGCGCACATCGAGGACGACCTCGGGTACGAGATCATCGCCAACTTCGGCGACCAGTACTCGGATCTGGACGGCGGCCACGCCGACCGCACCTACAAGCTGCCGAACCCCACGTACTTCGTCTCCTAGGACCGGCTCCCGGTCGAATCCGTAACACGGCGAACACCTGAAAGCGATCGGGCGAGGGAACAATCCAGCCAGCATCCACACACCGCTCCCTCAGGCACACAGGAGTACGCCCATGCCCGACACGGCGAAGGTGGACCAGCGGCCGGGCGCCGCGCCACTTCCCGGCAACAGCCTCGACCGGTACTTCAGGATCTCGGCACGGGGATCCAGTTTCGGCCGGGAGATACGCGGTGGCTTCGCCACGTTCTTCACCATGGCCTACATCCTCGTGCTGAACCCGATCATCCTCGGCAGCGCCAAGGACAAGTTCGGGCACTCCCTCGACACCGGCCAACTCGTCACCGCCACCGCCCTGGTGGCCTGTGTGATGACGATCATCATGGGCGTCGGCGGCAACCTCCCGCTCGCCATCGCCGCCGGACTCGGCCTCAACGCCGTCGTCGCCTTCCAGCTGGCGCCGCTGATGAGCTGGGCCGACGCGATGGGCCTGGTCGTCCTCGAAGGCGTCGTCATCTGCGTCCTGGTCCTCACCGGGCTGCGCAGGGCGATCATGGAGGCGATCCCGCAGCAGCTGAAGCAGGCCATCGGCGTCGGCATCGGCCTGTTCATCGCCTTCATCGGCTTCGTCGACGCCGGCTTCGTCAGCCGCATCCCGGACGCCGCGCACACCACGGTGCCGGTGCAGCTCGGCGCCGTCGGACGCCTCACCGGCTGGCCGGTCCTCGTCTTCTGTCTCGGCGTCCTCGTCACCCTCGCGCTGCTCGCCCGGAAGGTGAAGGGCGCGATCCTCATCAGCATTGTCACGATGACCGTCGTCGCGATCGTCATCGACGCCGTGGCCGACATCAAGACGTGGGGCCTGACCACCCCCAAGGTCCCCGACAAGCTCGTCGCGCCCCCGGACTTCGGTCTGTTGGGCCACTTCAGCCTGTTCGGCGGCTTCGCCAAGGCGGGTGTCCTCACCGCCGTCCTGCTCGTCTTCACCCTCATCCTGTCCGACTTCTTCGACGCCATGGGCACCATCGTCGGCATCAGCGCCGAGGCCGGACTCCTGGACGAGAAGGGGCAGGTGCCGGGCATCGGCCGCGTCCTGTTCATCGACGGCGCCGCGGCCGTCGCCGGAGGCATCGGCTCCGCCTCCTCCAACACCGCCTACATCGAGTCCGCCGCCGGCGTCGGCGAGGGCGCCCGCACCGGCTTCGCCAACCTGATCACCGGCGGCCTCTTCGGCCTCGCGCTCTTGCTCACCCCGCTGCTCACCATCGTCCCGCTCCAGGCGGCGGCGCCCGCGCTGATCGCGGTGGGCTTCTTGATGATGACCCACGTCAAGCACATCGACTGGGACAACTACGAGATCGCCGTACCGGCGTTCCTCACCATCGGCGTGATGCCGTTCACGTACTCCATCACCGACGGCATCGGCGCGGGCTTCCTCGCGTACGTCGTGATCAAGACCGTCGTCGGCAAGGCCAGGGAGGTCAACTGGCTGCTGTGGGGCGTCTCGGCGCTGTTCCTGGTGTACTTCGCGATCGACCCGGTGGAGCAGATCCTGGGCGTCAGGTGAGGCCGGGGGCGGTTTCGCGGAACCGCCCCCTCCCGACGGCTACTTCAGCGCCGCCCGCATCATCGCCTTCGCCACCGGCGCCGCGAGCCCGTTGCCGCTGACCTCCGACCTGGCCGCGTCCGACTGTTCCACCATCACCGCGACGGCGACCTCCTTGCCGGTGCTGCCGGACTTTCCGTACGAGGTGAACCAGGCGTACGGCGTCTTGCTGTTGTTCTCGCCGTGCTGGGCGGTACCGGTCTTGCCGCCCACGGTCACCCCGTCGATCAGCGCGTTCGTACCGGTGCCGTCCTTCACCACCGTCTCCATGGCCGACCGCAGCAGCCCGGCCGTGCGGGAGTCCATGATCTGCCGGGTGTCCGCGCTGTCGTCGTAGTCCCCGAGCACCGAGCCGCCGCTGTCGGTGATCCGCGAGACCATGTGCGGCGAGACCAGCTTGCCGTCGTTGGCGATGGCCGCGGACACCATGGCCATCTGGAGCGGGGTCGCGGTGACGTCGAACTGGCCGATGCCCGAGAGGGCGGTCTGCGCCTTGTCCATGTCCGAGGGGTAGACGCTGGTGTAGGCGCGCACGGGCACGTCCTGCTTCTGGTCGTCGAAGCCGAACTTCTCGGCCATCGCACGCACCTTGTCCTGGCCGAGGTCGACGGCCATCTTGCCGAAGACGTTGTTGCAGGAGAACTGCAGCGCGACCCGGATCGAGGCGTCCGCGCAGGGGGCCGACCGGTTCTCGTTCACCAGCTGCCTGCTCGTGCCCGGCAGGGGGTACGGGTCGGGGCTGCGGGTGTGCTGGTCCACGTTCTCGTACAGCCCGTTCTCCAGCGCGGCCGCCGCGACGACCAGCTTGAACGTGGAGCCCGGCGGAAGCGGCTGGCGCAGTGCCCGGTTGGTGAGCGGCTTGTCCTTGTCCGCGACCAGCCGCTGCCAGGCCGGTCCCGCCGTGTTGGCGTCGGTGAGCTGCGAGGGGTCGTACGTCGGCGTCGAGACCACGGCGAGGATCCGGCCGGTCTTCGGGTCGATGGCGACGGCCCCGCCCTTGTTGCCGCCGAGCGCCTCGTAGGCGGCCTTCTGCACGGCCGGGTCGATGGTCGTGAGCACGTTGCCCGGGTCGGCGCGCTTGCCGGTCACCGTGTCCAGCACGGTCTTCAGCCGGCTGTCCGTGCCGTTGAGCAGGTCCTTGTAGATGCCCTCCAGCTGGGTCGGGGCATAGGCCTGTGAGGCGTAGCCGGTCACCGGCGCGTACAGCTCACCGTCGGTGTACGTGCGCTTGTAGGCGAGGTCGCCGCCCTTCGTCCGGGCCGAGCCCGTGATCGAGTTCCCCGCCACGATGATGTTGCCGAGCGGCCGGGAGTACGTCTCGATCGGGTTCCGGCGGTTGTTGTTGTCGTCCGCGAGGGCCTTGCCGTCGTAGAACTGCACCCATGTCGCCCTGACCAGCAGAGCGAGCACGAGCAGCAGCGCGAAGACGGACGCCCGCCTGATCGTCTTGTTCATGCCGATGGTGAAGACGAGCGGGACGGGGGTGGGCGTTCCCGTACGCCCGCTTTCTCATCCCATGTTCAGGAAATCTGAAAATCAGAAAAGGTGAAGACTTAGAGCCGCCGCGTCGCCAGGGTCAGCCGGTCCCGGGCGTCGAACAGGGCGTCCTTGATCATCTGCTCGTGGGCCGGGGTGAGGCGCGCGACCGGCACCGAGCAGCTGATGGCGTCCCGTGCGGGGGTGCGGTACGGGATGGCGACGCCGAAGCAGCGCAGGCCCAGCGTGTTCTCCTCGCGGTCGACGGCGAAGCCCTGCTCACGGACCTGGTGCAGCTCCTCGATGAGCTCCTCGCGGTCGGTGATCGTGTGCTCGGTGAGGGCGGGCAGGGTCTCCGGAAGGAGCTTGCGCACCTGTTCGTCGGTGTGCGTGGCCAGCAGCGCCTTGCCGAGGGACGTGGAGTGGGCGGGCAGCCGGCGGCCGACCCGGGTGAAGGGGCGCAGATAGTGCTGCGACTGGCGGGTGGCCAGGTAGACCACGTTCGTGCCGTCGAGACGGGCCAGGTGGATGGTCTCCGTGGTGTCGTCGGAGAGCCGGTCCAGGGTCGGCCGGGCCGCGGCCACCACCTCGTCGCCGTCGATGTAGGACGTGCCGACCAGCAGCGCCCGCACCCCGATGCCGTACCGCGTGCCCGTCGCGTCCGTCTCCACCCAGCCCAGTTCCACGAGCGTGCGCAGCAGCATGTACAGGCTGGACTTGGGGTAACCCACCGCCTCCTGCACCGCCGCGAGGGAGTGCATACCGGGACGGCCGGCGAAGTACTCGAGCAACTCCACGGTCCGCACCGCGGACTTGACCTGCGCCCCGCCTGTCTCGCCTGCCGACATCGCCTTGACCCCTTAGCCTCAGCAGCGTATTCATCATCAGAGACGGCGTTCAGTATATCGAACGCTCCGACGATCGACCTCGAAAGTACGGCCTTACCGGGAGGGACCCGCAGTGGCAGCAGCACCAGTCTGGAGTGTCGACCCGCGCAACGGGAAGCAGCGGGAACAGGTTGCGGTGGAGGCCACAGCGCAGGAGGTGGACGAGGCCGTCCGGGCGGCGCACGCGGCGCGCGGCGCCCTCGCCGACCGCTCGGTCCGCTCCGCCTTCCTGCGCACGGCCGCCGCCGGCCTGGACGCGGCCAGGGGCGGCCTGGTCGAGACCGCCGACGCCGAGACCGCCCTCGGCCCGGTCCGGCTGACCGGCGAACTCGCCCGCACCACCTACCAGTTGCGGGCCTTCGCGGACATCGTCGACGAGGGCGCCTTCCTGGACGTCGTCATCGACCACCCCGACGACACCCCCACCCCGCCCGTCCCGGACCTGCGCCGCTACAAGGTCCCCCTCGGCGTCGTGGCCGTCTACACCGCCTCCAATTTCCCCTTCGCCTTCTCCGTCGCCGGCGGCGACACCGCGAGCGCGCTGGCCGCCGGCTGCCCCGTGGTCGTCAAGGCCCACCCCGACCACCCGGCCCTGTCCGAACTGGTCGCCAAGGTGCTGCGCCGGGCCGCCGCCGGGCACGGCATCCCCGAGGGCGTCGTCGGCCTCGTGCACGGCTTCGAGGCGGGCGTCGAACTGATCCGGCACCCGCTGGTCGCCGCCGCCGGCTTCACCGGTTCCGTACGCGGCGGGCGGGCCCTGTTCGACGCGGCCGTCGCGCGCCCGGTGCCGATCCCGTTCCACGGCGAACTGGGCTCGCTGAACCCGGTCGTGGTGACCGAGGCGGCCGCGACCGAGCGGGCGGAGGCGATCGGCGCCGGGCTCGCCGGGTCCATGACCCTCGGCGTCGGCCAGTTCTGCGTGAAGCCCGGCCTGGTGCTGGTGCCGTCAGGCGCGGCCGGCGACGGGCTGGTCAAGACGCTCACCGACGCGGTCAGCGACACCGAGGCCGGAGTGCTGCTCGACCACCGCATGCGGGACAACTTCGTCGCCGGTGTCGCCGAACGGGGCCGGCTGCCCGAGGTGGGGTCCCCGGTCACCCCGGGAGCGGGCGGCGGGCACACCGTCAGCGCGGGCTTCCTCACCGTGCCGGCGTCGCGGCTGGCCGAGGGCGGGGCGTACGACCTGCTGCTGGAGGAGTGCTTCGGACCGGTCACCGTGGTGGCGCGCTACGACGACGAGGCCGAGGTCTCGGCGGTCCTGTCGCGGCTCCCGGGCAACCTCTCCGCGACCGTCCAGATGTCCTCGGCGGAGGCCGCTGGAGAGGGCCGGGGCGCGGACATCATCGCCGAACTGACACCGCTCGCCGGGCGCGTGGTGGTCAACGGCTGGGCGACGGGCGTCGCCGTGGCACCGGCTCAGCACCACGGAGGCCCCTACCCGGCGACCACCTCCACGTCCACGTCCGTGGGCGGCACGGCCATCGAGCGGTGGCTGCGGCCCGTGGCCTACCAGGGGACGCCCGAGGCCCTGCTGCCCCCGGAGCTGCGTGACGACAACCCGCTGGGGCTGCCGCGGAGGTTCAACGGGGTCCTGGAGCGGTAGGCCCGCGGGCCGGCCTGCGATGATGGGCCGATGGACCTGGAACTCCCCGAACTGCCCTTCGCCCTGCGCACCTACGGACCCGACGGGAACTGGTCGTACGAGGACGGTGTGCTCACCGGGTGGGCGGGTTCCCGGCAGGACCGGTTCGTGCCGCCCGCCGGGGAGGCCATGGACCCCGCCGCCGACGCGCCCCGGCTGCTCGGGGCGCCCGAAGGCGACTTCCAGCTGATCGCCCGCGTCACCGTGGGGTTCCGCGCCTCCTTCGACGCGGGCGTGCTGTACGTCCAGGTCGGCGACCGGGCCTGGGCCAAGCTCTGCCTGGAGTACTCCCCGGACGTGCCCACCGTCTGCACGGTGGTCACCCGGGGACACTCCGACGACGCGAACTCCTTCACCGTGGACGGGAGTTCGGTGTGGCTGCGGGTCAGCCGGACCGGCCGGGCGCTCGCCTTCCACGCCTCGCGCGACGGGGTGCGCTGGACCTTCGTACGGCTCTTCACCCTCGGCGACGAGAAGGAGACGGGAGCGGCGCTGGTCGGGTTCATGACGCAGTCACCGCTCGGCGAGGGCTGTGTGGTGACGTACGACCACATCGCGTACCGCGACGCCTGGCCGGACGACCTGCGCGACGGCAGCTGACGGTTCCTCGGTCGGCGGCCCCCCCGGTCGATGGTCCCCCGGACGACGGTCCCCGGTCCCCGGTCGGCGGTGGCCGGGGGCGGGAGCCGCGCAACCGCAGCGGGCACCGGCGCGTCCTGCCCTGCATGATCAGTGCACGTGAAACCGGTGCCCGGGTGATCCGCACCGCTCTGCCCGCCGAGACCGAGGACATCGCCGCTCTGCACCTGCGGGCGCGCGCCACGTACTACCCGGACGGGCTCCCCGAGAGCGACGTCGACTGGGCGGCGGCCTGGCGCGCCTCCATCGAACGCCCCGACGCCCATGTGCTGTGCGCCGTCGAACAGGGCCGCATCGTCGCCGTCGCCTCCTTCCGCACCCCCGCAGGACGCACCCGCGGACACGGTCAAGCTGTTCCAGTTCCACGTCGACCCCGGCCGGTGGCGCTCCGGCATCGGCACGGCCCTGCACGCGGCCTGCGTGGAGCAGTGGCGGGCCGACGGCCGGCGCACGGCCGTCCTCGACGTGCACATGGACAACGCGCGCGCCCAGGCCTTCTACGCCCGCCAGGGCTGGCTCCCCGACCCGGAGAACCCGCCGGCCGACGGCGACCACCACCTCTTCCTGCGCTTCTCCGTGCCCGCGGAATGAACATGCCTGCTTGAACGTTCACGTACTTGGGGGAGAGATCCTCCGCCCCCGTACGACCTGGAGAAGAGCCGAAGACATGCGCGTCGAGATCTGGAGCGACATCGCCTGCCCCTGGTGCTACGTGGGCAAGGCCCGCTTCGAGAAGGCGCTCGCCGCCTTCCCGCACCGCGACGAGGTCGAGGTGGTGCACCGCTCCTTCGAGCTGGACCCGGGCCGTGCCAAGGGCGACGCCCAGCCGGTGATCACCATGCTCACGAAGAAGTACGGCATGAGCGAGGCGCAGGCCCAGGCCGGCGAGGACAACCTGGGCGCCCAGGCCGGCGCCGAGGGCCTGGACTACCGCACCCGGGGCCGCGACCACGGCAACACCTTCGACATGCACCGCCTGCTGCACCTCGCCAAGGCGCACGGCAGGCAGGACGAGCTGATCCAGATCCTCTACCGGGCCAACTTCGCCGAGGAGCGGTCCGTCTTCACCGAGGGCGAAGAGCGGCTGGTGGAGCTGGCCGTCGAGGCAGGCCTCGACGCCGACGCCGTCCGCGGGGTGCTCGCCGACCCCACCGCCTACGCCGACGAGGTCCGCGCCGACGAGCGCGAGGCCGCCGAGCTGGGCGCGAACGGGGTCCCCTTCTTCGTGCTGGACCGCACGTACGGCGTCTCCGGCGCCCAGCCCGCCGAGGTCTTCACCCAGGCGCTGGCCCAGGCCTGGGGCGAGCGCTCCCCGCTCACGCTGGTCGACCAGGGGCCGGCCGAGGCCTGTGGCCCGGACGGGTGCGCGGTCCCGCAGCAGGGCTGAAACCGCAGGTCGGCGCGGATGTATAAGGACTCCAAAGGCGTTCCGTGTACAGATGCGCGATGGACGGGGGATCCCGGGCCCCGCACAGTGGGGGCATGGAGACCTTCGAGAGCCTCGTCCGCGCCGAGTTCAGTCCGAAGAACACCTTTCTCAACACCGCGAGCAGCGGCCTGCTGCCCGCCCGTACCGTCGCCGCGCTGCACGAAGCCGTGGCGATCAGGGCGGAGGGCCGGCCGATGGACCCGCTGTTCGAGGACGTCGAGGCCGCCCGCGCGAGCTTCGCCCGGCTGGCCTCGGTCCCGGCCGGCCGGGTCGCGGCGGGCCCCTCGGTCGCCGCACAGACCGGGCTGGTCGCCGCCTCGCTGCCGTCCGGCGCCGAAGTCCTCACCGCCGAGGGCGACTTCACCTCCGTGATCAACCCCTTCCACACGCGGGGTGACCTCAAGGTCCGTGCCGTACCGCTGGAGCGGCTCGCCGAGTCCGTGCGTCCCGGCACCGCGCTCGTCGCGGTCAGCGCCGCCCAGTCCGCCGACGGGCGGATCACCGACCTGCCCGCCCTGCGCGAGGCCGCCCGCGCCCACGGCGCCCGTACCTACGTCGACTTCTCCCAGGCGGCCGGCTGGCTCCCCATGGACGCCGGCGCCTACGACTTCACCGTCTCCACCGCCTTCAAGTGGCTGCTCGGCCCGCACGGCGCCGCGTTCCTCGTCGTACCGGAGGACTTCGGGGACCTGATCCCGCTGCTCGCGGGCTGGGTCGCCGCCGAGTCGCCGTGGGACAGCTGCTACGGCCCGGTCACCGAACTCGCCCACTCCGCACGGCGGTTCGACGTCAGCCCCGCCCTGTTCACCTATGCCGGACTGCGCCACTCCCTCGCCCTGATCGAGGAGCTGGGCGTGGCCGCCGTACACGCTCACGACCTGGCCCTCGCCGACCGGTTCCGGGCCGGACTCGCCTCGCTCGGCCACGCGCCCCTGCCCGCTCCCGGCTCGGCGATCGTCTCCGTCCCCGGACTGGGCGAGCGGCAGGGCGAGGTGAGCCGCGCGGGCATCGAGGTGTCCGACCGGGCCGGCAATCTGCGGGCGTCCTTCCACCTCTACAACACGGAAGCGGACGTGGACCGCCTGCTGGACGTGCTCGCCGGCTGACGATCTCCCCGGCTGACGACATGACGGGGCCGGGACCATCCGTCCCGTACGAGGCTGACGACATGACCGGGCCGGGGCCTCCCGTCCCACACCAGGAGGCCCCGGCCGGTGTCCTGGGGGTCACGTCACCGCGGTGAAATCCCTTGCTCCGATGAACTCCGGCCGGCGCACGGGCGCCGCGAACGGCTCGACCGCGGCGTTGTCCACGCTGTTGAACACGATGAAGACGTTGCTGCGCGGGAACGGCGTGATGTTGTCGCCGGACCCGTGCATGCAGTTGCAGTCGAACCAGGTCGCCGAGCCGGCCCGGCCGGTGAACAGCCTGATGCCGTGCTCGCCCGCCATCCTGGTCAGCGCCTCGTCCGAGGGCGTGCCCGCGTCCTGCATCTGCAGCGACTTCTTGTAGTTGTCCTCCGGCGTGGCCCCGGCGCAGCCGAGGAACGTCCGGTGCGAGCCCGGCATGATCATGAGCCCGCCGTTGGTGTCGTGGTTCTCGGTCAGCGCGATCGAGACGGACACCGTGCGCATGTTCGGCAGGCCGTCCTCGGCGTGCCAGGTCTCGAAGTCCGAGTGCCAGTAGAAGCCGCTCGCGCCGAAACCGGGCTTGACGTTGATCCGCGACTGGTGGACGTACACGTCCGAGCCGAGGATCTGCCGGGCCCGGCCGACCACCCGCTCGTCGCGCACCAGCCGCGCGAACACCGCGCTGATCCGGTGCACCTCGAAGACCGAGCGGATCTCCCGCGAGCGCGGCTCGACGATCGCGCGCTCGTCGGCGCGGATCGCCGGGTCGGCGACCAGCCGGTCCAGCTCGCGCCGGTAGACCTCGACCTCGTCCGGGGTGATCAGCTGGTCGACGGCGAGGAAGCCGTCGCGTTCGTACGAGGTCAGGTCCGCCGCCGGGATCGGGCCGGGGGTGTCCGGGGAGCCCCAGACGACCGGGTCCTTGCGGGGCGTGCTCACCTCGGTGGTGGCGCGGCTCGGGTACAGGTCGGTGACGGTGGTCATCGGTGCCTCACACCTCCTCGGGCTCGGTGAGCAGCGGGTAGACGCCGTTCTCGTCGTGGTCCTCCCGTCCGGTGACCGGCGGGTTGAACACGCAGACGCAGCGGAAGTCCTCCTTGACGCGCAGCGTGTGCCGCTCGTGCCCGTCGAGCAGGTACATGGTGCCGGGGGTGATCGTGTGCGTCTTCCCGGTCTCGTGGTCGGTGAGTTCGGCCTCGCCCTCGGTGTAGACGACGGCCTCGATGTGGTTGGCGTACCACATCGACGTCTCGGTGCCCGCATACAGGACGGTCTCGTGCAGGGAGAAGCCGACGCGCTCCTTGGCGAGCACGATGCGCTTGCTCTCCCAGGTGCCGGACTTCGCCCTCACATGCCGGTCGGTGCCTTCGATGTCCTTGAACGATCGGACGATCACGGTGCTGTGCTTCCTCCTCGGTGGATGGTGCGCGTTCCTCGAAGACCGGTGTCAGACGGTCTCGCGGACGGCGCGGGCCAGGACGCTCAGGCCCTCGTCCAGCTCGTCCGGGGTGATGGTGAGGGCGGGCAGCAGCTTGACGACCTCGCCCTCCGGGCCCGACGTCTCGATGAGCAGCCCGAGTTCGAAGGCCCGCCGGGCGATCCGGGAGGCCCGCTCCTTCTCGTGGAACTCCAGGCCCCACACCAGACCGCGGCCGCGGTACTCCCTGATGTCGGCGAGGTTCTCCTCGGTGATGCCGATCAGCCCCTGCTCGACCTGCTCGCCGCGGGCCCGGGTCTGCTTCTCCATGGCCGAGCCGTCGGTCCAGTACGTCTCCAGGGCCGCGGTGGCGGTGACGAACGCGGGGTTGTTGCCGCGGAAGGTGCCGTTGTGCTCGCCCGGCTCCCAGATGTCGAGTTCGGGCCGGAACAGGCACAGCGACATCGGCAGGCCGTAACCGCTGATCGACTTGGACACGGTGACGATGTCGGGCGTGATGCCCGACTCCTCGAAGGAGAAGAAGGCGCCCGTGCGGCCGCAGCCCATCTGGATGTCGTCGACGATCAGCAGCATGTCCTGCCGCTCGCACAGCGCCTTGAGCTCGCGCAGCCACTCGGGCCGTGCCACGTTGATGCCGCCCTCGCCCTGCACGGTCTCCACGATCACCGCGGCCGGCTTGTTCAGGCCGGAGCCCTGGTCCTCCAGCAGCCGTTCGAACCACAGGAAGTCCGGCACGGTGCCGTCGAAGTAGTTGTCGAACGGCATCGGCGTGCCGTGCACCAGCGGGATGCCGGCGCCGGCCCGCTTGAAGGCGTTGCCGGTGACGGCGAGCGAGCCGAGCGACATGCCGTGGAAGGCGTTCGTGAACGACACGATCGCCTCGCGCCCCTTCACCTTCCGGGCCAGCTTCAGCGCCGACTCGACGGCGTTGGTGCCGGTCGGGCCCGGGAACATGACCTTGTACGGCAGGTCGCGCGGGCGCAGCACCAGGTCCTGGAAGGCCTGGAGGAAGTTCCGCTTGGCCGTCGTCGACATGTCCAGGCCGTGGGTCACCCCGTCCCGGGACAGATAGTCGATCAACGCCCGTTTGAGTACGGGGTTGTTGTGGCCGTAGTTGAGTGAGCCGGCGCCGGCGAAGAAGTCGAGGTACGCGTGGCCGTCCTCGTCGTACATCCGGCTGCCCTGCGCACGGTCGAACACGGTGGGCCAGCCGCGGCAGTAGCTGCGCACCTCGGACTCGACGGTCTCGAAGACACTGAGGTCGGGCTGGGTGATGGTCACGGTGAATCGCTCCTCAAAGCGAGCTGGGGTCGGGGGCCTGGAGTGCGGGGGCCTGGAGTGTGGGTCAACGGGTCGACGGAATCGACGGGGCGACGGAATCAGCGGGTCAACGGGCCGATCCGGTACAGGACTTCGGGGGCGTGCGGGCCGTCCGGGAACAGGTCGGCGGGGAACAGCACCTCGCGGGCGAGCTCCGCGCCGTGGCGCTTCGCGAACGAGGTGAACAGCCGCTCGGAGGCGGTGTTCCCGGGGGTGATGGTGGTCTCGAGGGAGGTGACGCCGCGTTCGGCGGCAAGGCGCCCGGTCAGCCCGTCCAGCAGCGCGGCGGCGACCCCGCGCCCCCGCTGGGAGGCGTCGACGGCGACCTGCCAGACGAGCAGGGTGCCGGGGCGGTCGGGCCGCACGTACCCGGTGACGAAACCGACGGGCTCGCCGTCCGCCCCGCGCGCCACGGCCGAGGTGCCGGCGAAGTCCCGGCACCACAGCAGATAGCTGTACGAGGAGTTCAGATCGAGGGTTTTCGAGTCCTTGGCGAGGCGCCAGAGTGCGGCGCCGTCGGCCGTTGCCGGTCGGTCGATGAGCAGGTCTGCTGCAGCGGCAGTCATGCGGAAGGAATTTAGCGAGGTGAATTCAGAAATGCACGGCGGGGGTGCGCGGAGTGGACGCCACGCAGGGTGAAATGTCTGGAATACCCCTCCTTGAATCATGACAAAACACCCCGCATGTGGAGTGCGTCACGGCCGGGAAATCCGTACGAAACCTTTTTGTTTAGTCCCGCGGAAAGCGGGCAGGAGAATATGGGAAGCTGCTCTCGATTGAATGATGAAAATGGCGGCCGGAATTAATGTGGGTCGTGTGAATTCCAGGCACCGGTGAAGAGGGACCAGGGCGTGGGATCCTCTTCGCGTCGTCGAGCGGAGACCGCATGGGGGAGGCCACATGATCGACGACCGGATCGAACCGGCCGACGCGGTCCAGGCCGTGCGCAATGAACTCGTCACCGCCGCGGCCCGCTCGGCGGCGCAGTGAGTCGAGGTGGGACCTGGACACGGCCTACCTCGCTCAGGAAGCCCGAGCGGGCGACGAACCCGCGCCCCAGCGGATCGACGCGCTGCCGGCGGACCGCCCCCGTGTCCTGCCCCGCGGCGAGGCCGGCGTCGGCACGACCACCCCCGCCTGCCGGCTCGCCGCGCACGCCACGCACGCCACGCACGCCGGGAACGGCACCCTCGGCCCGCGGCTCCGACGGCTCAGCCACCTCGCCCCGTTCGTCGTGCTCCCGCGTGCCGTGCACGCGCCCGGGGACGGCCTCCCCGCCGTGTGCCCGACCAGCTCTCCGCCGGCGGCACCCCCGCGTGCGCGTCCTGATCGCTTCACGCCTCCACGACCGGATGCGCGTCCTCGGCGCGAGGAACTCGCCGACCGGCTCACCGTCCTGTGCGGGGAAGCGGACGGGGCCGCGCGCGGGCCCCGGCGGACGTCCTGAGATCAGGCAGCGGGCTCGGACCGCTCGGCCGCCCGCAGGGCGCCGGGTACGTCCACGGCCAGGCCCCTCTGCGACAGCGCGGCACCCAGCGCCGTGAGGCAGCCGCGCACCACGGCCGGCGTGGCGTCCGCGCCGTAGTGGTTGACCCGGATCATCTCCTTGGCCAGGGCGCCGCCCCCGGCGGCCAGCGGCAGCGCGGGGTCGCTCTCCAGGGCGCGGGCCACCAGCTCGGAGGCCACCACACCGGCCGGCACCCGCAGCGTCGTGGCGACCGGGGCGGCCTCCGCCGCCTCGTGGACGTACGGCTCCAGGCCCCCGCCGAGCGCGAGCGCACCCGCGCGCACGGCCCGCGCCGTGTCACGGTGACGGCCCATCACCGCGTCCAGGCCCGCCGCCTCGATCCGCTCCAGGCACGCCTCCAGCGCCAGCATCTCCAGCTGGGCCGGAGCGTGCAGCAGTGCCGTGCGGCCGCCGTCGATCCAGCGCTCCTTCCAGTCCAGGAGGGAGAGGTAGGAGCGGCGCGGGGCGTTCGGGTTCGCGGCCATCCGGGTCCACGCCCGCTCGCTCACCGAGATCGCCGAGACGCCGGCCGGGCCGCCCATCGCCTTCTGCGCCCCGATCACGCACAGGTCCACGCCCCACGCGTCCGGCAGCACCGGCTCCGCGCCGACGGAGGCGACCGCGTCCAGGTAGAACAGCGCGCCGTGCTCCCGCACCACCTCGCCGATCCGGGCGACCGGGTTGGTGTTGCCGGTCGCCGCCTCCGCGTGGACCAGGGACACGAAGTCGATCTCCGGGTGCTCGGTCAGAGCCTGCCGGATCTGGGCCGCCGTCACCGCCGTGTGGAAGGGGACACAGAGGTCGTGCACCGTCGCACCGCAGTCCCTGAGCCAGTTCCCGAAGGTCTGGCCGTACGGGCCCGTGATCACGTTCAGCGCGGTCGTGCCGGGGCCGGCCGCCCCACGGATCGCGCCCTCCAGCGGCAGCAGCGCCTCGCCCTGCGTGATCACGACGTCCTGCCGCGTGTCCAGCAGCCGTGCCACCCGGTCCTCGATGGCGGCGAACCGCTCGGCGCTCAGCGGGGGCAGATCGAGGAAGGGGTGGGTCACGGCGGTGCTCTCTTCGCTCAGTGGGTAGATCCCGGGGACAACTCCACCGATCTTAAGTCGAGGGGTCCCTTGATCATGGGTTTGGTTTGAGGGGCCCAAACTCATCCTTATAATCTGAACGCACAGTTCCCTCTACTGGGAGATTTCCTCCATGACAACGCTCCTCGGACGCCGGACCCGCATCCTGGCCGCCATCACCGCGACGGCCGGGCTGGTGCTCGTGGCCGGCTGCTCCTCCAGCGACTCGGGGAGCGGTAAGACCACCGTCAAGGGGGTCCACCTCGCCAAGGCCGGTCAGCTGACCACCTGCACCCACCTGCCCTACCCGCCCTTCCAGTCGGAGATCGACGGCAAGGTGCAGGGCTTCGACGTCTCCCTCATCGACCTCGTCGCCAAGGACCTGGGCGTCAAGCAGGTGATCAACGACACGCCGTTCGAGAACTTCAAGACCGGCGCGTTCCTCAACTCCGGCCAGTGCGACCTTGCCGCGGCGGGCATGACGATCACGCCCGAGCGCAAGAAGAACGTCGACTTCTCCGACCCGTACTTCGAGGCCACCCAGGCCGTCCTGGTCGACAGGAGCAGCGGCGTCAACTCGCTCGCCGACGTCAAGGCCAAGGGCAAGAAGCTCGGCGCCCAGGCGCAGACCACCGGCGAGGACTACGCCAAGAGCAAGGGCTACGACCCGGTCTCCTTCGAGTCCTCCGACGCGGTCATCAACGGCCTGCGCACCGGCCAGGTCCAGGCGGTCGTCATCGACTTCCCGGTCGTCCAGGGCTGGCTGAAGGACAAGGCCAACGCGGACAAGTTCAAGCTCGTCGAGAACATCAACACCGGTGAGCAGTACGGCTTCACGGTCAAGAAGGGCAACAAGGTCCTGCTCGACGACATCAACAAGGCCCTCAAGACCGCCAAGGCCGACGGCACCTACAAGAAGATCTACGAGCAGTGGATCGGCCCGTACAACGCCTCCGTGGCCTCTCCCGCCGCCTCATGAGCGAACTCGACGTACCACCCCAGCCGAAGCAGCCGAAGCAGCCGAAGCAGCCGAAGCAGCCGAAGCAGCCGAAGCAGCCGAACCAGCCGAACCAGCCGAATCAGCCGAAGAAAAAGGGCCTGACCCGGCGGCAGAGGCGCCGGCTCTCGCGCGGCATCCAGTACGTCGTGTTCGTCGCCGCCGTGATCGCCGTCGCGGTCACGGCGGACTGGGGCCGGCTGCGGAACCAGTTCGCGCAGGGCTCCATCGCCCGGCAGATGTTCCCGGACGTCATCACGCTGGCGCTGAAGAACACCGTGCTGTTCACGGTGTCCGGCTTCGCCGTCGGCGTGGTGCTCGGCCTGGTCGTCGCCCTGATGCGGCTGTCCTCGGTGGGTCCCTACCGCTGGCTGGCCGGCGTCTACATCGAGATCTTCCGGGGCCTGCCCGCCCTGCTGATCTTCGTCTTCATCGCGGTGGCCGTGCCGCTGGCCTTCCCGGGCACCGAGATCCCCGGCGGCACGTACGGCAAGGCCGCGCTCGGCCTCGGCCTCATCGGCGCCGCCTACATGGCGGAGACCTTCCGCGCCGGCATCCAGGCGGTGCCCAAGGGGCAGACGGAGGCGGCCCGTTCGCTGGGCTTCTCGCCCGCCCGCGCGATGATCTCCATCATCATCCCGCAGGCCGTGCGGATCATCCTCCCGCCGCTCACCAACGAGCTGATCATGCTCTTCAAGGACTCCTCCCTGGTCCTGCTGCTCGGCGTGACCCTGGAGGAGCGCGAACTGTCCAAGTTCGGCCGGGACCTGGCGAGCACGACCGCCAACTCCACGCCGATCCTGGTCGCGGGCCTGTGCTACCTGCTGGTCACCATCCCGCTCGGCATCGTCGCCCGCCGCATGGAGGCCAAGGCCCAGAAGGAGATCACGTGACCCGCCCCGAGACCAGCCCGGCGAGCGGCCCCGAGATCCGCGTCCGGGACCTGTACAAGTCCTTCGGCGACAACGAGGTCCTGCGCGGGATCGATCTGGAGATCGGCCAGGGCGAGGTCGTCTGCGTGATCGGCCCGTCCGGTTCCGGCAAGTCGACGCTGCTGCGGTGCGTGAACCTCCTGGAGGAGCCCTCCAAGGGGCAGGTCTTCGTCGGCGGCACCGAGATCACCGACCCGGACGTGGACATCGACGCCGCGCGCCGCCGTATCGGCATGGTCTTCCAGCAGTTCAATCTCTTCCCGCACCTGAGCGTCACCGAGAACCTCACGCTCCCGCAGCGACGGGTCCTCAGACGCGACAAGGCGACGGCCGCGAAGATCGCCGCCGAGAACCTGGCCCGGGTCGGCCTGTCCGAGAAGGCGTACGCCTACCCGTCCTCCCTCTCCGGTGGCCAGCAGCAGCGCGTGGCCATCGCCCGCGCGCTCGCCATGGGCCCGGAGGTGATGCTCTTCGACGAGCCGACCTCCGCGCTCGACCCGGAACTGGTCGGCGACGTCCTCGCGGTGATGCGGAGCCTCGCCGAGGACGGCATGACGATGATGGTCGTCACGCACGAGATGACCTTCGCGCGCGAGGTCGCCGACCGGGTCGTCTTCATGGACGGCGGCGTGATCGTCGAGGACGGCAGCCCCGAGCAGGTCATCGGAGACCCGCAGCACGAGCGCACCCGCCACTTCCTGTCCCGCCTGCTCGACCCGGCGATGGCCGAGGTCGAGGAGGAGACCTCGGACCAGGTCGGAAAGTCTGAGCGGTAGCTCACTCAACCGGTGAGCGGCGAAGCGGTAGCTCACTCACCCGGTGTCGTGAGCAGCGAAGCGGCCCTCGGCCGGTTCCCTGGAACCGGCCGAGGGCCGCCGTGATCACGTCAGTTGCTGTACCACAGGTACGGGCCGGTGGTGACGCCGTACGTGTTGATCTGGACGCCCTTGTACGCCTTGATGGGCACGGTGTCGATGTAGAACGTGCCGTTGTTGGTGTTCCACTTGCCCCGGACGTTGGCGTACGTGGTGTTGCCGCTCAGCCCGATGGTGGTGCAGTGGCCGGGGGCGACCAGAACGGTCGACCCGCCCTGCTGCGGAACGTCCGCGTAGGCGCTGTAGTTCCCCTGGGAGCACAGGGTCAGCTGGTAGGCGCTGGCCGCAGAGGCTGATCCCGCGTTGCCCAGCATCAGGCCGACCGACGCCGTGGCCAGGCCCAGGGCAACGGCCGTGCGCTTGAGGGTCTGAGGTGTTTTCACGAAATCTCCTCACTCGTACGGTATGCCGGAATATGACATACCGTGATTTAGGTGGCCTTTCGAGGATCGCTCCCTCGTATATGGAAGCCGGGTGGATCTCCTCGCGGCAATGAGATCGAGGCGGGAGAGATCGTAAGGACAGGAAAGTGCCCTTTAAGGTGCTGTGTATGAACGGTCACGCGGTGCTGCACGTGAAGGGCCGGGTCCTCGTGGGACCTGAGGACGTCCGCGACGAGCTGTGGGTGGTCGGGGGCCGGGTCTCCTACGACCGCCCCGCCGGCGTCCGGGACGTGCGGACCGTGGAGGGCTGGGCGCTGCCCGGCCTGGTCGACGCGCACTGCCATGTCGGCCTCGGTGCCGAGGGGCCGGTGGACGCGGACACCGCCGAGAAGCAGGCGCTGACCGACCGGGAGGCCGGCACTCTGCTGATCCGTGACGCGGGCTCGCCCTCCGACACCCGCTGGGTCGACGACCGCGAGGACCTCCCGAAGATCATCCGGGCCGGCCGGCACATCGCCCGCACCCGCCGCTACATCCGCGACTTCGCCCACGAGATCGAGCCCGGTGAACTCGTCGCGTACGTCGGCCAGGAGGCCCGGCGCGGCGACGGCTGGGTCAAGCTGGTCGGCGACTGGATCGACCGCGACCTCGGCGACCTGTCCGCCTGCTGGCCGCGTGACGCCGTCGAGGCGGCCATCGCCGAGGCCCACCGGCTCGGCGCCCGCGTCACCGCCCACTGCTTCGCGGAGAGTTCGCTGCGCGACCTGGTCGAGGCGGGCATCGACTGCGTCGAGCACGCCACCGGCCTCACCGACGACCTGATCCCGCTGTTCGCCGAGCGTGGCGTCGCGATCGTCCCGACCCTCGTCAACATCGCCACCTTCCCGCGGCTCGCGGCCGGCGGCGACACCCGGTACCCGCGCTGGTCGGCCCATATGCGCCGGCTGCACGAGCGCCGCTACGACACCGTGCGCGGCGCCTACGACGCCGGGATCCCGGTGTACGTCGGCACGGACGCGGGCGGCTCGCTGGCCCACGGGCTGGTCGCGGCCGAGGTCGAGGAACTGGTCACGGCCGGCATCCCACCGCTGGACGCGCTCTCGGCGACGAGCTGGGGTGCCCGCGCCTGGCTCGGCCGCCCCGGCCTGGAGGAGGGCGCACCGGCCGACCTCGTCGTGTACGAGGCGGATCCCCGGGCGGACGTGCGGGTGCTGGCGGCGCCGCGCAGGGTGGTGCTGAACGGGCATGTCGTTGAGTAGAGGCATAGGGGCGTAGAGGCATAGGGGGCGTAAGGGCGCGGGCGCGTAGGGGGCGCGGGGAACGGGTGTGCCACATATTTCGAAGAGGTGTGCGGAATATCCACGAATGAGTGAAGTAACTCAGGATTGCCGCCCGTTCACCCTCAGTGCGTAACAGTTGTCGGGTCCCAAGCATGTTCCTTCTGGGGGTCCCACCACCTTGAACAGCAACAACTTCCGCATGCCCGCACGCCGTCTCGCCGCCCTGGCGACGGTCACCGCCCTCACCGCAGGTCCCGCGGTCCTGGGCGCGGGCGCCGCGCACGCGACCGAAGACCACGGTCGCGCCTCCGCCGTCGTGCTGCGCACCGGGCTCGACGTGTCCCTGCTCAACAAGACCGTGAACGTCCCGCTCGCGCTCTCCCTCAACGAGGTCCAGGCACCGCGCAGCGCCGACAGGACCGCGCTGTCGGCCCGGCTCGACGGCGTGAACGGAGGCAGTCCGTTCACGGTCCTCGGCGCGGACGTCGCCTCGGCCAGGGCCACCGTGACGCCGAAGCGCGCCGAGGGTTCCGTCCGCATCGTCCACGCCCGCGTCCACGTGCCGGGCCTGCCCCTGCTCTCCGTGATCGAGGCCGACACGGTGACCGCCAAGGCGACCTGCGACGTGGGCAAGCAGCCCGTCGCCTCGGCGAACGTCCTCGGCGCCGTCACCGTCCTCGGCAAGCGGGTCACGCTCACCGCCGGCGGCCCCACCGAGGTGAAGGTGCCCGGTGTCGGAGAGGTCCGCCTCGACCTCTCCCAGCACCGGACCACCACGCGCACGGCCGCCGCGACGGCCCTCGAACTCAAGGTCTCCGTCAACCCGTTGAAACTCAACGTCGCGGACGTCGAAGGAACGGTCACTCTGGCCAAGGCCACGTGCGAGTCGCCGACGCACCCGCCGAAGAACCACTCCGTCCAGAGCCACCCCGTCCAGAGTCACGCCCCGGTCGCCGCCGTGAAACCCCAGGGCGCCCGAGCCGACCTCGCGGAAACGGGCGGCAGTTCGACGACCCCGTACATCGCCGGCGGCGCGCTGGCGCTGCTGCTGGTGGGCGCAGGCGCGGTCACGGTGGCACGCCGCAGGAAGGGCTGACGCCACGCATGAACCCGAGGCGCCGCTCCAGCCGGGCAACTGGGCCGGGGCGGCGCCTTGTTACGGCACTGGGCTGGAGCGGCGCCCTGTTACGGCAGCACAGCTGACAGCGCGGCCAGAAAACCGCTCACCGTGGCCCGGTCCCGCACGGCGAGCCGCACCCACTCCTCGCCCAGCCCGGGAAACGTGTCCCCACGCCGCACCGCGTAGCCCAGCTCGCGCAGTTGCCGTCGTACCGGAGCGGCCCCAGCCATCCTGACCAGGACGAACGGCCCCTCCGGTGGCGCCACCACCCGCACCCCGCGGGACGCGAACGCGGCCAGCCCCTCCACCAGATGCCCCCGGTCCGCCGCGATCCGGTGCGCCACGTGCGCCGCCTCCGCGAGAGCGCGCGGCGCCACACACGCCTGTGCTGCCGCCAGCGCCGGCGTCGACACCGGCCACAACGGCTGCGCCCGCTCCAGCGCGGCGACGATCTCCGCGGGAGCCAGCACGTACCCGATCCGCAGCCCGGCCAGCCCCCATGTCTTGGTCAGACTGCGCAGCACGACCAGACCCGGCACATCGGTCCGCCCGGCCAGCGCCTCCCGCTCACCCGGCACCGCGTCCATGAACGCCTCGTCGACCACCAACGTCCGCCCGGGACGGGCGAGTCGGACGATCGTGTCGGCGGGATGCAGCACCGACGTCGGATTGGTCGGGTTCCCGATCACCACCAGGTCGGCGTCCTCCGGGACGGCCGCCGGGTCCAGCCGGAAGCCGTCGGCCTCCCGCAGCAGCACCCGGTCCACGCTGTGCCCCGCATTCCGCAGCGCCGCCTCCGGCTCGGTGAACTGCGGATGCACGACCACCGGCCGGCGCACCTTCAGCGCCCGCGCCAGCAGCACGAACGCCTCCGCCGCGCCCGCCGTCAGCAGCACCCGGTCCACCGGCAGCCCGTGCCGCGCCGCCACCGCCGCCCGCGCGGCCCGCCCGTCCGGGTAGGCCGCGAGCGAGGACAGGGACGCGGTGATCACGTCCCGCAGCCAGGCCGGAGGCGTGTCCGTCCGTACGTTGACGGCGAGGTCGACCAGCGCGGCCCCGTCGTCGCGCACTTCGGCGTCGCCGTGATGCCGCAGATCGTCCGCGGCGTGCGCGCTCTGCCCGGTGTGCGCGGCCTGCTCGGAGTGTCCGGAGTTCTCAGTGCGCATGGCTGTGGGAGTGCCCTCCGTGCTGGTGGTGCCCGTGTCCGTGTCCGTGTCCGTGCCCGTGGCCGTCGTGTCCGTCGTCGTCGGGGTGGAAGTGCGGCTGCTGCGGCAGTCCCACCTTGTCCTCGAACCCCGGCAGCGCGATCCGGTACACGCACGAGTCGCAGTTCATGCGCAGATCGCCCTTGACGGCCTCCTCGTACCGCTCCATCACCAGGTCCAGCAACTCCGGCTCGGGCCCGATGACGTCCGCCGAGCGCACCTCGGCCTCGGGGTGCGCCGCCGCCCACCGCCCGGTCTGCTCACGCACCCGGTCCGGCAGGATCCCGGTGAACAGGAAGTAGGGCAGGACGACGATCCGCCGGGCGCCCAGCCTCACGCACCGGTCGAGGCCGCTCGGCACGTCCGGCGCCGCCAGCGACACGAACGCCGTCTCCACACCGGCGTACCCGCGCCCCTCCCACAGCAGCCGCGCCGCCTTGTGCACCTCGGCGTTGGCGTCCGGGTCGGTGGACCCGCGCCCCACCAGCAGCACGGTGACATCGGCCCGGTCCCCGTCGCCGAGAACGTCGTCCAGCCGCCGTTCCAGCACCGACAGCAGCGACGGATGCGGGCCCAGCGGACGCCCGTACGTGTACGAGATCCCCGGGTGCCGTTCCTTCTCGCGGGCCAGCGCCGCCGGTATGTCCCCCTTGGCGTGCCCGGCGGACACCAGCATCAGCGGCACGGCCGCGAACCGCCGTACCCCGCGCTCCACCAACTCGGCGACGGCGTCGCCGAGCGGCGGCGGGGACAGCTCGATGAAGCCGCCGGCGACGGGCAGTTCGGGGTGCCGGCGGCCCAGCTCCCGTACGAAGTCGCGGAACGCTTCGGCTCCGGCCTCGTCCCGGGTGCCGTGGCCGGCGACGAGCAGCGCGGGGGGAGGGGTGGTCACGGTGTCTCCTTCGGGTGGATCGGGTGGTACAGCAGGGCGTTGAGCGCTGCGGCGGCGACCGCCGAGCCGCCCTTCTCGGACACGTTGCTCACGGCGGGCAGCCCGCTCGCGCGCAACGCCTCCTTGGACTCGGCCGCGCCGACGAAGCCGACGGGCAGGCCGATGACGAGTGCGGGGGAGGCGTCCAGGGTCAGCAGCTCCTCCAGGGCGGTCGGCGCACAGCCGATCACCCAGATCGCGCCGGGCCCGACCTGCTCGTGGGCGAGCCGGACCGCGTGCGCCGAACGGGTCAGCCCCGGCCCGGACTTGGCCTCCTTCAGCCGGCAGACGGTCTCCCGGCGGGTGATGCCCGCCGCGACCATCTCCACGTCCACGACGACGGGCGCCCCGGCATGCAGCGCAGCGTGCGCCGTGACCAGGTCCTCCTCGTCCATGACGAGATCGTTCGCGTACTCCAGGTCGGCGGCGGAGTGGATGACCCGCTCGACCACCGCCCGGGTCAGCGGCGGGAAGTGCGAGGTGTCCAGGCGGGCGCGCAGCCGCCGGAAGGACTCCTGCTCGATGGGATGGACGATCCTGTTCACCGGGCCTCCTCCTGCGTACTCGCCCGCGTGCTCCCCCGCGTGCTGCTCACCTGAGGGGGCTCCTGATCGCCCGCCCGCGTGCTCACCTGCGTGCTTTCCTGCCAGCGGTAGCCGCGCGGGGTCACCATGCGTCCGGCGACGTCCCGGGTCGCGGTGTTGCCCACGGTGACGACGGTCATCATGTCGACGCTCGCCGGGTCCAGCGCCACGAGCGTGGTCAGCCGGCTGGACTCGTCCGGCCGCGAGGCGTTGCGGACGACACCGACCGGCGTCGTCGGCTCCCGGTGCTCCGCGAGGATGGCAAGGGCCTTGGGCAGCTGCCAGTCGCGGCCCCGGGAGCGCGGGTTGTAGAAGGTCACGACGATGTCCGCCTCGGCCGCCGCCCGCACCCGCCGCTCGATGACCTCCCACGGCGTGTGCAGGTCGGACAGGCTGATCGACACGTGGTCGTGTCCGAGCGGCGCGCCCAGGATCGCCCCGGCGGCCAGCGCCGCCGTCACCCCCGGCACACCGACCACGTCGATGTCGTCGGACGCCTCCGCGAGCGCGGGCGAGGCCATGGCGTACACGCCCGCGTCGCCGCTGCCGATCAGCGCCACCGCATGCCCCTTCCGCGCCTCGGCGACCGCCGTACGGGCCCGCTCCTCCTCCGCGCCGAGCCCCGACTCCAGCACCCGGGTGCCGGGCCGCAGCAGGTCGCGGATCTGGTCGACGTACTGGTCGAGCCCGACCAGCACGGAGGCCCGGCGCAGCTCGTCGGCCGCGCGGGGCGTGAGCAGGTCCCGGGCGCCCGGCCCGAGTCCGACCACCGCGAGCCGCCCGCGCGCCGGACGCCGTACGACGGCACAGGTCGCCATCGCGGGCCGCCCGTCGGCGCGCTCGGACTTCCTTTTGGGCACGAGGAGTTCACCGCCGGACACCAGCGCCGCCGCCTCCGCCACGGACGGGGTGCCGACGGCCGCGAGCGGCGCCCCGGACGGGTTGGGCACCTCGACGGCGGCCAGCTCCTCGGCCGGGTACGTCACCACGGGCACCCCCAGCCGCCCGGCGGCGGCCACGATGCCCGGCTCCCGCGACTTCGCGTCCACGGTGGCGAGTTCGGCCACCGACCGGACCGAAAGACCGGCCTCCCGGAGCGTCTCCTCGACCAGCCCGAGCACCTCCTCGACGGGCGCGCCGCTGGACGCGCCGACGCCGACCACCAGGGACGGGGGCCGCAGCAGCACCTCCCGCTCACCCGGCTCGACGGCCCGGTCCGTCAGGCGGATCGTGTACGACCCCTGCGGCGAGGTGGGCAGCGGAGGCAGCGGCCACGGCAACTCGGCCTCCAGCGTGACGGGTTCACCGTCCAGCAGAGCCCGTGACACCGAGGCCACCGCACCCTCGAACGGGAACCCGAGGGTGTCGAGGCCCGGCAGCCCGACCGCGTCAGTCGCCGTCGTCACCACCGGCTCCGCACCCAGCAACGCGCCCACCTCACGGGCGAGTTCATTGGCGCCGCCGCCGTGCCCGCCGACCAGCGACACCGCGAACCGGCCGCCCTCGTCCACGCACACCACACCCGGGTCGCTCGCCTTGTCACCGAGCAGCGGCGCGATCAGCCGTACCGTCGCGCCCGTCGCCAGGAAGCACACCAGCTGCCCGCACTCGGCGAACGCGGCCCGTACGGCCTCCCCGACCGGGCCGTCGTACACCCGCGTACGCTCCGGCCAGGCCGCGGCCAGCCGGTCGCGCGCCGCCGCCCCCGCCGCGGTGGCGGAAATGAGGCCGATCACGCAGTCACTCCTTCACTGGATGCCGGAGGCCGCACGCCCCACAGCAGGAAAACGGGATTGGTGGCCGCGAGCCGGGTCACGTCACCCGGCAGCGGTGCCAGCCGGGACGACTGCAGCAGCACGCCGTCGCAGCGCAACCCGGCGTTCGTCAGCGCCTGTCGCGCCGCCGGCACCCGGTCCAGCGCGGCCATGGCGACGACCACGGTCCGCCGGGCCCGCCGCGCGCACGCCTCGACGACGGCGGGCAGTTCACGCCCCCCGCCGCCGACGAACACGGCGTCGGGATCGTCGGCGAGGCCGGACAGGGCGCCCGGAGCCTCGCCGTGCAGCACGCGCACATCGACACCGTGCGCGTCCGCGTTGGCACGGATCCGCCCGACCCCGTCCGGGGTCTTCTCGACGGCGACGACCGCCGCGCCGAGCCGCGCGCACTCCACGGCCACCGAGCCGGAGCCCGCGCCGACGTCCCACACCAGGTCTCCCGGGCGCGGCCCCAGCCGGGCGAGGGCCAGTGCCCGCACCTCGAACTTGGTGATCATCGAGTCGCGGTGCGCGAACTCGCCCTCGTCCAGGGCCCATCCGGACGGCCGCTCGGGCATCCCGGAGACCGTGCGCACGGCACCGAGCGCCCGTGCCTCGTCCAGGCACAGCACCACGCTGACCGCCGTACCCCAGCCCCGGGCGGCGGCCTCGGCGGGCGTCACCCGCTCCACGCGCTCCCGCTCCGGATCGCCGAGCGCGCTCGCCACGACGAGCACCCGGTCGCCGTCGGCGATCAGGGCCGCCCCGAGTTCGGCGGGCCCGGCCCCCGGCCCGGTCAGCACGGCCGTCTTCGGGTGCGCCCGGCACACGTTGACCGCCGTGCGCAGGTCACGCCCGTGCGCGCTGACGACGACCGCGTCGTCCCACGGCAGCCCGATCCGCGCGAACGCGGCGGCCACCGAGGACACCCCCGGCCGCACGTCCAGCCGCCCGGACCCGAACCGCTCGGCCAGCGCCCGCACGATCCCGAAGAACCCGGGATCCCCGGAGGCCAGCACGAGGACCGGCAGCTCCTTGCCGACGTACTCCGCGATCGTCTCCAGGGCGGGGGCCAGCGGCCCGAGCACGATGCGCTCCGCGCCCTCGGGCAGCCGTGCCGCGTCCAGGTGGCGCCGTCCGCCGACCACCAGGGCGGCCCCGGCGAGCACGTCAGGCGGGACCGGCGCTTCAGCCCCGGTGCCGGTGCCGGTGCCGGTGCCCGTGCCCGTGCCCGTGCCGACGACCGTGATCAACTGCTCGCTCCCTGCTCGCGCAGCGCCCGTCGCGCCTCCGGGTCGGCCTTGCGGTAGCCGTGGAAGTGACCGGGGTGGTACAGGTGCGAGCGGGTGCCGTGGGCGTCCAGGGCCGGGCCGACCAGGAAGAGCGTGTGCTTCCAGAGCTTGTGCTCCTTGACCGTCTCCTCCAGCGTGCCGATCGTGCACTTCACGACCAGCTCCTCCGGCCAGGTCGCCTGGTGCGCGATGACGACCGGGGTGTCCGTCGGGTAGCCGCCCTCCAGCAGCTCCCGCACCAGCTGGCCGCTGCGCGCCGCCGACAGGAAGATCGCCATGGTGGTGCCGTGCCGGGCGAACTCGCGCACCTCCTCGCCGGGCGGCATCGGCGTCTTGCCGCCGCCGAGCCGGGTGAGGACCACGGACTGGGCGACCTCCGGGATGGTCAGCTCGCGCCGCGCGAGCGCGGCGACGGCGGAGAAGGAGGAGACACCGGGGACGATCTCCGTCGCGATCCCGATCTCGTCGCACCGGTCGAGCTGCTCCTGCGTGCCGCCCCACAGTGCCGGGTCACCGGAGTGGATCCGCGCCACGCGCAGCCCCTCGGCGTGGGCACGCAGGTAGACGGCGACGACGTCCTCCAGGGACATGGTCGCCGAGTCCAGGATCTCCGCGTCCTCGCGCGCGTGCTCCAGGACCTCCTCCTGGACCAGGCTCGCCGCCCAGATCACCACGTCCGCCTCGGCGATCGCGCGCGCGGCGCGGAACGTCAGCAGGTCGGCGGCGCCGGGGCCGGCACCGACGAACGTCACCTTGCCGGTGGGGGCATCGGCCATGGGAAGGGGTCCTCTCGTATCTCGCACGAAGACGCGCTTCGGAACGCGCATCGGAATCGCGCATCGGAATCACGTATCTGCATCACGCATCGGAATCGCGAATCAAAATGGGATGATTATCAGAGTTTGGGGTGGTTCTGGTGGTGCCGGATGTGCGCGAAGAGCCCTCCATCGGATAGCAAGGCCCTATGGCGGTCTTCGTCGCGCTCGGCGCGTTCCTGATGACGCTGGCCGGGGGATGGACGGCCCAGCGTGTGACCGACCGTCGGCACCTGGTCCTGGGCCTGGCCGGCGGACTGATGCTGGGCGTGGTCGGCCTGGACCTGCTGCCGGAGGCGCTGCACGTGGCCGGCGGCGAGATCTTCGGCGTACCCGCCGCCCTGCTGCTGTTCGTGGCCGGTTTCCTGCTGGCCCACCTGGTGGAGCGCACGCTGGCCGCCCGGCGCGCGGCGCACGGCGGTGCCGAGCACAATCACCGGGCGCCCGAGGTGGGCCTGACGGCGGCCGCCGCGATGGTCGGCCACAGCGCGATGGACGGCGTGGCGATCGGCGCGGCCTTCCAGGTGGGCGGCGGCATGGGCACGTCCGTCGCACTCGCCGTGATCGCGCACGACTTCGCTGACGGCTTCAACACCTTCACCCTCACGAACCTGTACGGCAACGCGCGCCGCCGGGCGATGGGCATGCTCGTCGCCGACGCCTGCGCACCGCTCGTGGGCGCCCTGTCGACCGCCTTCATCCACATCCCCGAGCCGGTGCTCGGCGGCTATCTCGGCCTCTTCGGCGGCGTCCTGCTCTACCTCGCCGCCGCCGAGATCCTCCCCGAGGCCCACCACGAACACCCGGCCCGCTCCACCCTGCTGTGCACGGTCGCCGGCGCGGCCTTCATCTGGCTGGTGGTCGGCATCTCGGGCGGCTGAGCGGACGGGGTTCCCGGTGACCGAGCGGACCGGGTCCCCGGCGACTGAGCGGACGGGGTTCCCGGCGGCTGAGCGGACGGGGTTCCCGGCGGCTGAGCGGACGGGGTTCCCGGTGGCTGAGCAACCCCGATGCCCGGCGCCCGAGCCCATGCGCCTGGCGGCGACTGTGCGGGTCTGGCTCTCGGCGCCCGAACCGGCCTGGCCGCCTCCGGCTGCCGGGTCCCGGCGCCCGCTGATGTCTGAGTCGCAGGGGTCTGCGGCGGCCGGCCCGACGCGGCTCCCCACAACCGACCCTCCGCGAGCACCGCTGACCGAGTCCCCGCGCCCGGCGTCGGCTGCTCCAGCCCGGTCTTCCGCCGCCGCGCCGTCAGGGTCTCCGCCGGTCGAGCCGCCCGACCCCCTGACGTCCAAGTCCCCGTGCCCGCCATCGGCCGACCCGGCCCGGCCTTCTGCCGCCGAGCCTTCCGGGCCTGCGGCGTCCGAGCCCGGCGATCCCTCGGCGCCCGAGTCCCCGCGCCCGCCGCCGACAGCCCCGGCCCGGTCTTCCGCCGCCGAGCCTCCCCGGCTTCCTGGGCCCCCGGTGACCGAGGGCCCCTGCCCGCCGGTGGTGGAAACCGCCGTAGCCGTCACAGCTTGCCGCCCCGGCCGCCCTCGCGTCGCGGGGGTGCGATCAGGGTGGAGAGGTAGGGCAGTGGCTCCCCGTCCAGTTCGGTGGCCGGGCGGACCGACTCCTCCGGCAGGCCGAGGGCCGAGCCCCACACCGCGTCGCCGATCCGGCCGGTCTCCCGCAGTGCCTCGGCGACCTCGGTGGCCTGCCGCCCGAACTTGTAGGCCACGACGGTTCCCGGCCCGGCCAGCGCGTCCTTCAGGACCGCCGAACCCGCCGTCACCGGCACCAGCGTCAGCGGTTCCGTGCCCTCGGTCAGCACGGCACCCGAGCGCGCGGCCAGGTCCTGCATGGCGGTGATCCCGGGCACGGTCTCGACCACGACACCCGGCACCAGCTCCACGATGGTCTGCGCGAGATACGTGAACGTCGAGTACACGTTGGGATCCCCGATGGTGGCGAACGCGACGGACCCATGGCGGCCGAGCAGTTCGGCGACCCGCGCGCCCGCCGCGTCCCAGGCGGCCTCCCGGCGCGCCCGGTCGGTCCGCTCGTTCAGCGCGAACACCACCCGGACGACGTTCTCCGCGGGCACGTAGTGCAGCACGGTCGCCTCGGCCCGGCCCCGCTCCCCGGTGTCCATCACCGGTACGACGACGACGTCGGCCGCGCGCAGTGCGTTGACCCCCTTGACGGTCACCAGCTCCGGGTCACCGGGACCGACCCCGACTCCGACCAGCCTGCTGCTCATGACGTCCGGCACCTCTCCACGAACCGATGGGCCACACCGGGCTGCGACGCCCAGTGCGTGTGCAGATAACTCGCGTGCACGCCCTGCTGTACGAAACCTTCGACCCGCCGCACCGGGGCGGTGAGCCCCCAGGCGGGAGCGGCACCGGCGCCGGGTTCGACGACGGTGCGATGGAACTCGTGCCCCCGCATCCGCGTCCCGGCGACGGCCAGCACGCTGTCCCCGACGGCCACGGCGTCCCGGTAGCCGAGGGTCAGGCGGTCACTCATCCGCGCGCCGGCGTCCAGCACCCCGCACATGGGCCTGCCGTCCAGCTCCCGGCACAGATAGAGCAGCCCCGCGCACTCGGCGGCGACCGGCGCACCGCTCAGCGCCAGCTCGGCGACGGCCTTGCGCAGCGGCTCGTTCGCGGACAGCTCGGCCGCGTACACCTCGGGGAAACCACCGCCGACGACCAACCCCGCGGTGCCGTCCGGGAGTTGTTCGTCCCGCAGCGGGTCGAAGGTGACGACCTCGGCACCGGCGGCGGCGAGCAGCTCGGTGTGCTCGGCATAGGAGAAGGTGAACGCCTCCCCGCCGGCAACGGCCACGACAGGCGCCCGCTTCCCGGCCGGCCGAGGAGGGCCGGGGGTGGGCACGGGTTCGGGGGTCCAGGGAGCGGAGCGCCCCGGTACGGGACCGGCGGCACGGGCAAGTGCTTCCAGCGCGGCCAGGTCGCAGCCACGGGCCACCTGCTCGGCCATCGCGGCCACGGCCTCGACCGCGGCGGCCCGCCTCTCGGCGACCGGCACCAGCCCCAGATGCCGGGACGGCGTGTCCACCTGCTGAACCCGCCGCAGCGCACCCAGCACCGGCACCCCGGAGGAGTCCAGCGCCTCCCGCACGATCTCCTCGTGCCGGTCCGACCCGACCTTGTTCAGGACCACGCCCCCGATCCGCACCTCCGGATCCCAGGACGCGAACCCGTGCACCAGCGCGGCCACCGACCGGGACTGCGACGACGCGTCCACGACCAGCACCACCGGCGCCCCGAGCAGCTTGGCGACATGCGCGGTGGACGCGAACTCGCCCTGGCCCGCGGCCCCGTCGTACAGCCCCATCACGCCCTCGACGACGGCGAGATCGCACCCCCGCGCCCCGTGCAGGAACAGCGGGGCGACCAGCTCCGGACCGCACAGGTACGCGTCCAGGTTGCGTCCCGCCCGCCCGGTCGCGAGCGCGTGGTACCCGGGGTCGATGTAGTCCGGTCCGACCTTGTGCGGGGACACGGCGAGCCCCCGCGCGGCGAACGCGGCCATCAGCCCCGTGGCGACGGTGGTCTTGCCGCTGCCCGACGACGGCGCGGCGACGACCAGCCGAGGCACTGACGGCACTGACGGCATCGACGAACTCACCACTCGATGCCCTTCTGGCCCTTCTGCCCCACGTCCATGGGGTGCTTGACCTTGGACATGTCCGTCACGAGGTCCGCGAAGCCGACCAGCTTCTCGGGCGCGTTCCGCCCGGTGATCACCACATGCTGGGTCCCCGGCCGGTTCCGCAGCACGTCGACCACCTCATCGGTGTCGACCCAGCCCCAGTGCATCGGGTACGCGAACTCGTCCAGCACGTACAGCCGGTACGTCTCGGCCGCGAGGTCCCGCTTGACCTGCTCCCAGCCCTCCCGGGCCTTCTCCTCGTTGTCCATCTGCGCGTCCCGCTGGACCCAGGACCAGCCCTCGCCCATCTTGTGCCAGTCGACGCTCCCGCCCTCGCCGGAGGCGCCGAGCACGCGCAGCGCGTTCTCCTCGCCGACCTTCCACTTCGCCGACTTGACGAACTGGAACACCCCGATCGGCCACCCCTGGTTCCAGGCGCGCAGCGCGAGACCGAACGCGGCGGTCGACTTGCCCTTGCCGATCCCGGTGTGCACGACGACCAGCGGACGGTTGCGTCGCTGGCGCGTCGTCAGACCGTCGTCCGGTACGACACTCGGCTGTCCCTGCGGCATTACGCGGCCCTCCTCGAAGTCCCCTGCGTCCCCTGCGTCCCCTGTGTTCCCCGCGTCTGCGTCCCGTGCGCCCCCTGCACATCCCTGACCAGCCCGGCGATCGAGTCCGCCCGCAGCTCGTCCAGCGTCACCGCCGTACCGCCCAGCTCACCCGCGAGCTGCCCGGCGAGCCCCAGCCGCACCGGACCCGACTCGCAGTCCACGACCACGGAGGCGACCCCGTCGGCCGCGAACAGCCGCGCCGCACGCCCCGCCAGCGCGACCGGCTCCCGCCCACCGGTGGCCCGTCCGTCGGTCACCACGACCACCAGCGCCCGCCGCGCCGGATCCCTCAGCCGCTCGACCCGCAGCACCTCGTGCGCCTTGAGCAGCCCGGCCGCGAGCGGCGTACGGCCGCCCGTCGGCAGCGACTCCAGCCGGACGGCGGCGGCATCCACGGAGGACGTGGGCGGCAGCGCGACATCGGCGCCGGCGCCCCGGAAGGTCACCAGTCCCACCTTGTCCCGCCGCTGGTAGGCGTCCAGCAGCAGCGACAGCACGGCCCCCTTCACCGCGCCCATCCGCTGCCGCGCCGCCATCGACCCGGAGGCGTCGACCACGAACAGCACGAGGTTCCCCTCGCGCCCCTCCCGGGTCGCCTGCCGCAGATCGTCCCGGCGCACCACCAGCCCGGGACCGGACCGGCCGCGCGCCCGCTGGTGCGGAGCCGCGGCCTGCACGGTCGCCGCCAGATGCAGCTTGGTCAGCGTCCCGCAGGGCCGACGCGAGCCGGTGGTCCGCCCGTGCTCGGTCCGCGCCCGCGAGCGCCGCCCGGCCGCACCCTCGCCGATGCCGGGCACGCTCAGCGCCTTGGTGCGGAAGGGCTCGGCGGCCCGTACGGCCGACTGCTCCCGCGCACCGGAGGCCTGCGGCCGCCCGCCCTCACCGGCCTCGGGCTGCGCGGCGTCGCCCCCATCGCCCCCGCCGCCCCCGTCGCCCTCGGGGCCCGAGTCGGGTGCCGGCCGACCGCCGCCGCCACCGGGACCGTCGGGATCCGGATCCTCGTCGCCGTCCACGTCGTCCCCGGAGAACTGCTCCAGCGTCTCGTCCAGCTTGTCCTCGTCGAGGCCCGGCGCGTCGAAGGGATTCCTCCGCCGCCGGTGCGGCAGTGCCAGCAGCGCGGCCTGCCGCACGTCCTCGGCCAGCACGTCCGTGCGCCCCGCCCACGCGGCCAGCGCGGTCGCGGTGCGCGCCATCACGATGTCGGCGCGCATGCCGTCCACCTCGAAGGCCGCGCAGGTCGCCGCGATCTGCCGCAGCGCCCCGTCGCCGAGGCGCACCTGCGCCAGCAACTCCCGCGCCGCCACGATCCGTTGCCGTACGGCGGCCTCCTCGCCGGCCCACCGCGCGGCGAAGCCGGCCGGATCGTCGTCGTACGCCAGCCTGCGCCGTACGACCTCGACCCGCTGGTCCGGCTCCCGCGAGGCCGCGACCTCCACGGTCAGCCCGAACCGGTCGAGCAGCTGCGGCCGCAGCTCGCCCTCCTCGGGGTTCATCGTGCCGACCAGCAGGAAACGCGCCGCGTGCCGTACGGACACACCCTCGCGCTCCACGTACGAGGCACCCATCGCCGCCGCGTCCAGCAGCAGGTCGACCAGGTGGTCGTGGAGCAGGTTCACTTCATCGACGTAGAGGATCCCGCGGTGCGCGTCGGCCAGCAGGCCCGGCTCGAACGCCTTCACGCCCTCCGCGAGCGCCCGCTCGATGTCGAGGGCGCCGACCAGCCGGTCCTCCGAGGCGCCGACGGGCAACTCGACCATCCGCGCCGCCCGTTCGACGCCGGGCCCCGGCTCGTGCGGTCCGTCCGGGCACGACGGGTCGGGGGAGGCCGGATCACAGGAGAAACGGCATCCGGGGACCACGGGCACCCGCGGCAGCAGCGCCGAAAGGGCGCGCACAGCCGTTGACTTGGCCGTTCCCTTCTCGCCGCGCACCAGCACACCGCCGACCGCCGGCGAGACGGCGTTCAGCAGCAGCGCGAGCCGCAGGTCGTCCTGCCCGACGACGGCCGTAAAGGGGAATGGGGTGGTCACTGGTCGCCCTCCAAGTCGCCTTCCAACTCCAGGTAGGTGGCGCGCAGCCGTTCCAGCGTCTCCGCGTCCGGCTCGGCCCACAGCCCCCGGTCGGCCGCCTCCAGCAGCCGTTCGGTGATCCCGCGCAGCGCCCACGGGTTGGACTTCTTCATGAAGTCCCGGTTCTCCGGGGCGAAGACGTATTCGCCGGCCAGCTTCTCGTACATCCAGTCGTCGACCACGCCCGCCGTGGCGTCGTAGCCGAACAGGTAGTCCACGGTCGCCGCCATCTCGAAGGCGCCCTTGTAGCCGTGCCGGCGCATGGCCGCCATCCAGCGCGGGTTGACCACGCGGGCCCGGAAGACGCGGTGCGTCTCCTCGCCCAGCGTGCGCGTCCTCACCTGGTCCGGCACGGCCGAATCACCCACGTACGCCTCGGGGTTGGCGCCGGTCAGATGCCGGACCATGGCGACCATGCCGCCGTGGTACTGGAAGTAGTCGTCCGCGTCGACCAGGTCGTGCTCGCGCGTGTCGACGTTCTTCGCCGCGACCGTGATCCGCTTGAACGCGGTCTCCATGTCCCCGCGCGCCGCCCGCCCGTCGAGCCCGCGCCCGTACGCGTAGCCGCCCCACACCGCGTACACCTCGGCGAGGTCGGCGTCGGAACGCCAGTTGCGGGCGTCGATCAGCGGCAGCAGCCCGGCGCCGTACGCACCCGGCTTCGAGCCGAAGATCCGGGCCGTGGCGCGCCGCCGGTCACCGTGTCCGGCGGTGTCCTCGTCGGCGTGCGCCTTCACGAAGTTGCGGTCGGCCGGCTCGTCCAGCTCGGCCACCGTGCGCACGGCGTCGTCGATCAGCCCGACCACGTGCGGGAACGCGTCCCGGAAGAACCCGGAGATCCGGACCGTGACGTCGATGCGTGGACGGCCCAGCTCCGCCAGGGGAACCACCTCGAACCCGGTCACGCGGCGCGAGGCGTCGTCCCACACCGGGCGGCAGCCCAGCAGCGCGAGGATCTCGGCGATGTCGTCGCCCTGGGTGCGCATCGCGGACGTGCCCCAGACGGTGAGGCCGACGGACTTCGGGTACGCGCCCGTGTCCTGGAGGTAGCGCTGCACCAGCGAGTCCGCGAGCGACTGGCCCACCTCCCAGCTCAGCCGGGAGGGAATGGCCTTGGGGTCGACGGAGTAGAAGTTGCGGCCGGTCGGCAGCACGTTGACCAGACCGCGGGTCGGCGAGCCCGAGGGGCCCGCCGGGACGTAACCGCCGTCCAGCGCGCGCAGGATGTGCCCGATCTCGTCCGTCGTACGGGCGAGCCGCGGGACCACCTCGGCGCAGGCGAACTCCAGCACGGCGACCGCGTCCGGGAGTTCGGTGCCCAGGACCTCGCGGACCAGCGGCGCGCTGTCGGCGACCGCCCAGCCGCGGTCCTCCATGCCCTGCGCGAACCGCCGGCACAGCTGCTCCAGCAGGTCGATCGCGTCGGCGCCCGTGCGCGCCGGACCCTCCACCAGGTCCGTCAGCTCCACCGGCACCTTCACCGGCGCTCCCGGCTCGGCCAGCAACTCCTTCTCGACCAGCCCGAAATGAGCGGCGAGCGCGGCCCGCAGCCCCGGCAGCGCGTTCGCCTGCCCGCCCCACACCTGGGACGCGCGCAACACGGCCAGCACCAGGTTCACGCGCGGCTCGCCGACCGGACCACCGCCCAGGACGTGCAGGCCGTCGCGGATCTGCACGTCCTTGATCTCGCACAGATAACCGTCGATGTGCATGACGAACTCGTCGAAGTCGGAGTCGTCCGGCTGCTCGTCCACATGCAGGTCGTGGTGGAGTTCGGCCGCCTTGACCAGCGTCCAGATCTGCGCGCGCACGGCCGGGGCCTTCACCGGGTCCAGGTCCGAGACGAGCGCGTACTCGTCCAGCAGCTGTTCCAGCTTGGCCAGGTCGCCGTACGTGTCGGCGCGTGCCATCGGCGGCACCAGGTGGTCGACGACGGTGGCGTGCCCGCGCCGCTTGGCCTGGGTGCCCTCGCCCGGGTCGTTGACGATGAACGGGTAGATCAGCGGCAGATCGCCGAGGACGGCGTCCGGGGCACAACCGGCGCTCAGCCCCAGCCCCTTGCCCGGCAGCCACTCCATCGTGCCGTGCTTGCCCATGTGCACCACCGCGTCCGCGCCGAAGCTGTTGTCCAGCCAGCGGTAGGCCGCCATGTAGTGGTGCGAGGGAGGCATGTCGGGGTCGTGGTAGATCGCGATCGGGTTCTCGCCGAAGCCGCGCGGCGGCTGGATCATCACGACGACGTTCCCGAACCGGAGCGAGGCCAGCACGATGTCCTCGCCGTCCACGTACAGGCCGCCCGGCGGCTCGCCCCACGCCTCGACCATGGCGTCCCGCAGCTCCGCGTCGAGGGTCTCGAACCACGCCCGGTAGTCGGCCAGCGGCACCCGCGCGGGCGCGGCGGCCAACTGGTCCTCGGTGAGCCACTCGACGTCATGGCCGCCGGCCTCGATCAGCCGGTGGATCAACTCGTCGCCACCGGACGGGTATTCGGTGAGGGAGTACCCCGCGTCCCGGAGCGCGTCCAGGACCCGGACCGCCGAGGCGGGCGTGTCCAGGCCGACCGCGTTGCCGACCCGGGAGTGCTTGGTCGGGTAGGCGGTGAAGACCAGCGCGACCTTCTTCTGCGCGTTCGGCTTGTGCCGGAGCAGCGCGTGCCGTACGGCGATCCCGGCCACCCGCCCGGCCCGCTCCGGGTCGGCCACGTACACCGGGACCTCGTCGGGGCCCTGCTCCTTGAAGGAGAACGGCACGGTGATCAGCCGGCCGTCGAACTCAGGGATCGCGACCTGCATCGCCGCGTCCATCGGGGAGAGCGCGGCGTCCGACTCGTCCCAGGCCCGCTTCGACGAGGTGAGGCACAGGCCCTGCAGCACCGGGATGTCCAGGTCCGCGAGCGCCCCGATGTCCCAGGCCTCCTCGTCACCGCCCGCCGACGCCTGCGAGGCGTGCGTACCGCCGGCCGCGAGCACGGTGGCGACCAGCGCGTCGGCCCGGCCCAGCAGCTCGTACAGCCCGGCGTCCGCGCCGCGCAGCGAACCGCAGTACACGGGAAGGGCGTTGGCGCCCTTCGCCTCGATCGCCTCGCACAGGGTGTCCACGAACGCGGTGTTGCCGCTCAGTTCGTGCGCCCGGTAGAAGAGCACGCCCACCGTCGGCCGGCCGGCCACGGCGGCACGCTCGCCGCGGACGCCGTACTCCGGCATCTTCCGCGGCTCCTCGAAGCCCTCGCCGGTCAGCAGCACGGTGTCCGACAGGAACCGGGACAGCTCCAGCAGGTTCGCGGGCCCGCCCTCGACCAGGTACCGCAGCGCCTCCGCGACGACACCCGCCGGCACCGACGACTCGGCCATCAACTCCGCGTCCGGTACGGCCTCGCCGCCCAGCAGCACCGCCGGGATCCCGGCCGCCTTCAGCGCGGCGAGACCGTCCTCCCAGGCGCGCTTTCCGCCCAGCAGCCGTACGACCGCGATGTCGGCGCCCTCGATCAGACCCGGCAGCTCGCCGGTGACGTCGACGCGGGTCGGATTGCCGATGCGGTAGCCGGCGCCGGACGACCGGGCCGCCAGGAGATCGGTGTCGGCGGTCGACAACAACAACACTGTGCTCATGCGGGCGCTCCCGGTGGAATGAAAGGCAGTCCTTGCGGCGCGCCCGACTCGATGAGCCGCCAGAGCGCGTCCGTGTCCGCGTGCTGTTCGATCAGGTCGCCGAGCCGGTCGAGCTGCTCCTCGCGCAGCGCGGCGAACGAGGTGTCCGGGGCCGGCACGAAGCGGCGCCCCGCGGCGGCGGCCACCTCGCGCAGGAACGCCCGCCGGAAGCCGTCCGACTCCAGCGAACCGTGCCAGTGCGTGCCCCAGGTGTGACCGACCCGGCAACCGTCCAGGAAGGCTTCCCCGCCGAGGACTTCGGCCACCCCGTGATGGATCTCGTACCCCTCGACCCGCTCGCCGAGGGCCTCCCCGGCCGGCCGGGTCAGGGTCTTCTCGCGGGCGAACCGCACCCGCACGGGCAGCACCCCGAGCCCGGGGACGGTGCCGGCGCGCGACTCGACGTCGTCCTCGATCTCCTCGCCGAGCACTTGGAAGCCACCGCAGATGCCCAGGACCGGGCGGCCGTCGGCGGCCCTGCGGACCAGCGCGTCGGCGAGGCCCCGCTCGCGCAGCCACTGAAGCGCCCGCACGGTCCCGCGCGTGCCCGGGACCACCGCCAGGTCCGCGTCCGCCAGCTCCTCCGGCCGGTCCACGAACCGCACGACGACGCCCGGTTCGGCGGCCAGCGCGTCCACGTCGGTGAAGTTCGACATCAGCGGGATCGCGCAGACGGCGACCCGCAGCACGTCCTCGCCGTGCGGCGGCGCGACCGTGGACTCGCGGACGGTGCCCCGCAACGACACACGAAGGCCGTCCTCCTCGTCGATGCCGAGCCCGTGCCGGAACGGCAGCACGCCGTACGTCCGCCTGCCGGTGAGACCTCGCAGCATCTCCACCCCGGGTTCCAGCAGCGAGACGTCGCCCCGGAACTTGTTGACCAGGAAGCCCGCGACCAGCTCCTGGTCCTCGGGCGAGAGCAGGGCGACGGTGCCGAAGAAGGAGGCGAAGACGCCGCCGCGGTCGATGTCGCCGACGACGAGGACGGGCAGCCGCGCACCCCGCGCGATCCCCATGTTGACGATGTCGGTGCGCCGCAGATTGATCTCGGCGGGAGAACCGGCCCCCTCACAGATCACCGCGTCATACGTGCCCCGCAACTCGGCCAGGCACTCCAGCACCGTGCCCAGCAGCTTCTGCTGGCGCCCGCCGTGGTAGCCGCGCGCGCTCATCTCGCCCACCGGCCTGCCCAGCAGCACCACTTGGCTGCTCTGCTCACCGCCGGGCTTGAGCAGCACGGGGTTCATCAGCGCGGTCGGCTCGATCCGGCAGGCCTGGGCCTGCATGGCCTGCGCTCGGCCGATCTCCGCGCCCTCGCGGGTCACGAAGGAGTTGAGAGACATGTTCTGCGCCTTGAAGGGCGCCACCTTGACGCCCTGGCGCACCAGCCACCGGCAGATCCCGGCCGTCACGACGCTCTTGCCGGCGTCGGAGGTGGTGCCGGCGACGAGGAGACCACCGTTCACTTGCCCCGTCCCTTCAGGTTCTTCAGCAGGACGCGCGCGGCGACCGTGGTGCCGAGCGCGAGCAGGCCGACGCGGCGGGACAGCCGTACCGCCCGGTCGATGTCGGTGACCTGGACGGGCCGCCCGGCGGCCCCGTTGAGCACGGGCCGGTGCTCGACGCGCCCGCCGTAGGACAGCGTCCCGCCGAGGCGTACCCCGAGGGCACCCGCGAACGACGCCTCGACAGGACCGGCGTTGGGGCTCGGATGCCTGTCCGCGTCCGCCCGCCACGCCCGCACGGCGCCGCGCGGATCGGGTCCGGCGAGCGTGGCCAGTACGGCGGTCAGCCGTGCCCCCGGCCAGCCGGCGACGTCGTCCAGGCGGGCGGAGGCCCAGCCGTAGCGCCGCAGACGGGGGGACTTGTGGCCGACCATCGCGTCCAGGGTGTTGACCGCCCGGAACCCGAGCAGCCCCGGAACCCCGCCGACCGCGCCCCACACCAGCGCGCCCACGACGGCGTCGGAGGTGTTCTCCGCGACCGACTCGACCACCGCGCGGGCGATCCCGTCGGCGTCGAGCGCCTGGGGGTCCCGGCCGCACAGGTGCGGCAGCCGCGCACGGGCGGTCGCCACGTCCCCGGCCCGCAGGGCATGCCCGACGGCTCGGGCCTCCCGGGCCAGTGAAGTGCCCCCGACGACGGCCCAGGTAGCAGCCGCGGTCAGCGCGACGGTCGCGGCGGGGGAGCGGCGCACGGCGCGCTCGGCCACCACACCCAGCGCGACGGCGCCTCCGGCGCACACGGCGGTGTGCAGCGCACCCCAGCCGCGGTGGTCGTGCCACAACGCGCCTTCCATGGCGCCGGCCGCACGCCCGAACACGGCGACGGGATGCCCGCGGCGTGGATCACCGAGGAGCAGGTCGCCCAGGAGGCCGGCGGCGGCGCCGTACGCGTACGAGCGATCGGCACCCATCGGCTCAGCCGGCCGTGGGCGAAGACGCGGTCCTGGTACGGGTTCTCGATCGGCAGCCGAGCATGGCGGTATGTCCTCACTCAGGGTGTCCACGCCCTGGTTCGACGAGACCGGCGGCGAGAGTTCCTGGCTCCCGGGGGTTCTACCCCGGTGACAGTGGCGGGACCGCGCCGGATTCGCACCGGCTTCCTCTTCTGCCGCCGTACATGGCCCCGGCAGTCCACCACGCTCCCGGAAGAGCCGTCAACTTGCCGTTGACCTGCGCGGAGAGAGTGTGCCGAGCCCCACACAGCCCCGCGTCGGGCGCCGCTCACGCGATGCCGGGGCACACGAAAGACTCCGCCCCCCGAACGCTTCGGGGCGGAGTCTTCCGGACGGACGGTCAGGCCGGGGCCGTGGCCTGGGGGTTGAGGTCTTGATCTGAGGGATCAGGCCTTGGCCACGATCAGGTAGATGCCGTACGCCACCGCGGCAGCGCAGGCGGCGAAGCAGACGTACGCGCCGGTCACCGCGAGCGCCGCGGAGTTGCCCTGCGCCGCGGCCTTCTCCCGGCGGGAGAGGCCGGTGACACCGAGGGTGAACAGGACCACCAGGCCCACGGTCGCCACGAGGCTGACACCGAAGACGGAGCCGATGGCCGCCCAGTCGATCTTCATGGGGATGCTTCCTTCAGGTACCGGGTGCTCGGGGTCAGACCGCGGCGGCCGGCGGGGTCGCCGGGGCCGCCGGGGCCGGGTCGGCGGTGGCCGGAGCCGCGATGGTGGCCGTCAGGCCCTCGGTCACGGTCGCGGTGACGGTGCCGGCCGGGGGCGGGGTCACCGCGGCCATGGCGGTGGTCACCACGCCGGCCGGCTCGGTGACGCCGTCGGCGGTGACGTTGGTGTGGTCGACGACCTCACGGCGGGAGACCTTCCAGATCGCGGCGCTGGCGGCGACCAGGAGGACGAGGACGAGCCCGGTGCCCCAGTCGCCCAGCTCCGTCACCGACTCGGCGCCCGCGCCGACCAGGGCGGCGGCCGGGAGGGTCAGCACCCAGGCGACGACCATCCGGGTCGCGGTGGACCAGCGCACCACACCGCCCTTGCGGCCCAGGCCCGCACCCATCACCGAACCGGAGACGACGTGCGTGGTGGACAGGGAGAAGCCCAGGTGGGAGGAGGCCAGGATGGCGGTGGCGGCGCTGGTCTGCGCGGCGAAGCCCTGCTGCGGCTGCAGGTCGGTCAGGCCCTTGCCCATGGTGCGGATGATGCGCCAGCCGCCGATGTAGGTGCCGAGCGCGATGGCCAGGCCCGCGGAGAGGATGACCCAGGTGGGAGGGTTGGAGTCGGGGGCGATGGTGCCGCCCGCGACCAGCGCGAGGGTGATGATGCCCATCGTCTTCTGCGCGTCGTTGGTGCCGTGCGCGAGGGAGACCAGGCCGGCGGAGGCGATCTGGCCGGCGCGGTAGCCCTTGCGGGTGGCCTCGCCGCCGGCGTTCTTGCCGATGCCGTAGGAGAAGCGGGTGGCGAGCGTCGCCGCGAGACCGGCCACCAGCGGTGCGGCGACCGCCGGGAGCAGGACCTTGGTGACCAGGACGTCACCGTGGACGGCGCCGAGGCCCGCCGAGGCGACGGTGGCACCGACCAGGCCGCCCATCAGGGCGTGCGAGGAGCTGGAGGGAAGTCCCACCAGCCAGGTCAGCAGGTTCCAGAGGATCGCGCCGGTGAGGGCGGCGAAGATGACCTCGGGACGGATGCCGTTCTCATCGACGAGACCCTTGGAGATCGTGTTGGCGACCTCCACGGAGAGGAAGGCGCCCACAAGGTTGAGGGCGGCGGACAGGGCCACCGCGACCTTGGGCTTGAGCGCACCGGTCGAGATGGTGGTGGCCATCGCGTTGGCGGTGTCGTGAAAACCGTTCGTGAAATCAAACGCGAGTGCGGTTACCACCACAATCGCGAGGATCAGCGAGAAGTTTTCCATTTACCCAGGCAATCGTTCGAGGTCATTGGCTGTTGGACCGTAGGCAACCTGGGTGAACGGAAGATGAACTGAGGCGGGCTTGAGGGTGTCTTGAACGGGGGGTCGGGGTTCCGTTCGTCTCCGGTGCCTCAGGCGCCCCTTGGTCAGCGGCCGAGCGCGAAGGCCCGCAGCCGGCTCCGCGGCCCGTTGAAGAGATTCTGGTCACCCGGCAGACCGCCCCGGATGTCGTACTGCCAGAAGGTCCAGTGCTGCCAGCCGCCGGGCAGCGACCCCGGGTCCGGGGCGCCGTGGCTGGCGATCCACAGGGCGTGGTCACCGGCGAACGCGCGGCTGTCGCCGGTGCAGGCGCTCCACCACAGGGCGGTCGTGTAGATCACCGGGCGGCGGCCGGTCTCCCGCCTGACCTCGTCGCTGAACGACCGGATCCAGCGGACCATCCCCGGCCGGCTCAGCCCGTAGCACTTCTCGTGCGGGTCGTACGGGTTGTACTCGATGTCGAGCGCGGGCGGCAGCGTGCGCCCGTCCGGGCGCCAGTCGCCGCCGTTCCGCACGAAGTAGGCGGCCTGCTCCGCGCCGGAGGACCGGTCCGGACGGGCGAAGTGGTACGCGCCCCGGATCAGCCCCGCCCGGCGGGCGCCGCCGTACTGCCGGTCGAAGTAGGGGTTGCGGTAGCCGGTGGACTCGGTCGCCTTCACGTAGACGAACCGCGCGCCCTTCGAGCGGACCTCCGGCCAGTCGACGTGCTCCTGGTGGGACGACACGTCGTGGCCCACGGGCAGCCCCGCCATGGCCGCCGACGGCAGTCCTCCCGCCGCGGCCGAGGACGGCCCGGCGGTCGCCGTCTGGGCGCCCGCGAGGGCGAGCACCGCGGTGGCCGCGGCGAGGACGCCCGCGCGGCGACGCGCGGGATGCGCAGGGGGCGCGGGATGCGTGGGAGGCGCGGGGAGTGAAGAACGTGAACTGGGGGAGTGGTCGCGGGTCATGTGTCCTCCCGGGGGCGGGGCCGACGGAGTCCGGCGAGCGGGAGGAACATTGAACGCAGGCGATCATCGACGGGGAGCAGTTTTTCGTATATTTCAGGGCGATATACGCCCGTTCGGCGGCACAACTGTTGCGTTCCCGCGCGCCGTTCCCCACCCGGCCTGCTGGCAGGATCACCGCATGGCTGAACAGCGGCGCACGGCAGGCGCGGACGGGGACGGGGACGAGCGCGGGGGCAGGGGCGCGCGCGGGGACGAGGCACGCGTCTGGGAGGAGCTGGTCGCGACGGCACGGCGGACCGTCGCCGACGGGCTCGTCGTCGGCACCTCCGGCAACGTCTCCGCGCGGGTCGGGGACACCGTCCTCGTCACCCCTTCGGGCGTGCCCTACGACCGGCTGACCCCGGACGACATCACCGGTGTCGACCTCACCGGCCGGCAGGTGCTCGGCACGCTGGTGCCGACCAGCGAACTGCCCATGCACCTCGCGGTCTACCGCACGACCGACGCCCGCGCCGTCGTCCACACCCACGCCGTGCACGCCACGGCCGTCTCCACCCTCGTGACCGAGCTGCCCGCGATCCACTACATGGCCAGCGCCCTCGGTGGCCGCGTCCGGGTCGCCCCCTACGCGGCCTACGGCACCGACGAACTCGCCGCGAACATGCTGCACGCCCTCACCGACCGCTCCGGCTGCCTCCTGCGCAACCACGGCACCGTCACCTACGGCACCACCCTCGACCAGGCCTACGACCGCACCGCCCAGCTGGAGTGGATGTGCCGTCTGTGGCTGACCGCGTCCTCGCTCCCGGCTCTGAGCCCGTCCCTGCTCACCGACTCCCAACTCTCCGAGGTCACCGAACGCCTAAAGGGGTACGGACAGCACAGCTGACCACCCGCGCTTCCGCTCCGCGCTTCCGCTCCGGGGTTTCGCTCCGCTGTTCCGCTCGGCTGTCCCGGTCCGAGTTCCCGGTCCGTGGTTTCGCTCCGTGCTTTCGCTCGGCTGTCCCGGTCCGGGGTTCAGTTCCGGGGTTTCGCTCGGCTGTCCCGGTCCGCTGTTCCGCTCCAGGGTTTTGCTCCGCTGTTCCGCTCCGCGCTTTCGCTTCGCCGTGTTCCTCCGCTGGCCGGGATCACCGACCGCCACGACACTGGACGCGTGCGCACCGTCAAGGCGACCGCCGCCGCACTCACCGCAGTCCTGGCCGCCGGCGCGGCATCCGTGGCCGCCGGCCGGCTCGCCAGCGACGCCGCGCTGAAGGCGCCCGCGGGCCGGCCCCTGCCCACCGAGCCCCGCCTCACCGTGCACGCCACGGCGGCCGGCCGGATCACCCTCACCCGCGACCTGGCCTCCCTGCGCCCCGGCACCTACGGCCTCGCCGGCGACGGCTCCCACGCGGTCGTCGGCGCCGTCCTGGAGTCCGCCGAGCGCAGCGCCGACACCGTCGTCCGCCGCCTCGAACGCGTCACGCACGGCGCCCTCGGACCCGGCGACGCGGTGTGGCTCACCCCGAACGTGTACGTCGGCAACCCGAGCGGCGCCCTCGGTCTCGAACACGCCGACGTCGACGTGCCCGGTGAACTGGGCTCCCTGCCCGCCTGGTTCGTGCCGGGGCAGCGGGACACCTGGGTGATCGCGGTCCACGGCCTGGGCGCCACCCGCGAGCACACCATGAACGTCATGCGCTTTCTGCACGAGCGGCGCCTGCCCGTCCTCGCGCTCGCCTACCGCGGCGACCTCGGCGCCCCGCGCCCCCCGGACGGCCTGAACCACCTCGGCGAGACCGAGTGGCGGGACGTCGACGCGGCGATCCGCTACGCCGTCCGCTACGGCGCCGCCCGGGTCGTCCTCCTCGGCTGGTCCACCGGCGCCACCATGGCCCTGCGCACCGTCGAGCACTCCCCGGTGCGGGAACGCGTCGTCGGCCTCGTCCTCGACTCGCCGGTGCTCGACTGGGAGGCCACGGTGCGCGCCCTGGCACGGGCCCACCACACCCCCGGCCCGCTGCTGCCGCTCGCGGTGCGGGCCGCGCAGGGCCGGACCGGACTCTCCGCCGACCAGGTCGCCGGGCCCGCCGACCCCGCCCCGCCGCCCGTGCCCACGCTGATCTTCCACGGCCCGGACGACACGGTGGCCCCCTGGGAGTACTCCCGCCGCCTCGCCGCCCGCCACCCCGACCGGGTCGCCCTGCACACCGTCGCCCAGGCCTCGCACGCCGCGATGTGGAACGTGGACCCGGAGGAGTACGAGGAGCGCCTGCGCCGATTCCTGATACCCCTGATGTGAGCCGGCCGGTACCCCTGATGCGAACCGGCCGAGGTGGGACACCTGAGGTGGAACACCTGGGGTGGGACACCTGCGGTCGGACACCGAGGTGAGTCATCGCCGATCACCCGTGCACCGGCGCCTCCGACCCCAACCGGAAGCCCCGGTTCCAGACGTTCCGTTTAGCGCCGTACGAACGGCCGGATCATCTCTCCTTCGCCTGTCACCGCACCCCGTGCATTGGCCACCCCCGTCGCCCCCCGTGACATTCCGTTTGGGTTTTCGGACCGTCAACCGGAAGACTGCACCCGTGACGTCCCGTATCCCGCGCGACTCCAGGCTTCGACTCGTCCGACCGCGACCCCTGGCCGCCGCCCCCAGAGCTGTGAACCAGCGGCGCCCACGCCGCCCCGCACCCCGGCCGCCGGAAGGCACTCCCGCCCCCGCCGAACTGGCCAGAATGGCGCGCAGCGGCCTGGCCGGCGCGGTCCGCGTCGCCCGCTGGGCGGACGCCGCCCTCGGCCCGGGGAACGACGTCACCGGTGACGGCAAGGCCACCCTCTCCGACAAGAGCGCCGAGCGCGCCGCCACCGACCTCGGCCTGAGCTCCGCCCAGGTCCGCGCCGAGTGGGACACCGCCCGCCTCGCCGGACTCGTCGAGGTGCACGGGGACAGCGCGCGCCCCGGCTGGCGCCTGCGCGCCTGGGACCGCGACGACAGTGCCGTGCTGCGCGGCTGGGTCGCCCTCTTCGACGCCTGGTCCCTCGCCTGCCCGGAACCCGAGGACCACGAGCCCGCCGCCGTCGCCGAGGTCGTCTCGGCCATGCCCCAGGTGCTCTCCTTCCTCCAGCTGTCCGCCGGCCCCGTCCCGGTCGAGCAGCTGCTCGACCTGCTTCAGCAGCGGGTCAGCGAACTGCGCACCGAGCGCTGCGAGATCTCCTACGCCCCCGGGGCCGAGGGGAGCGCCGGCCCGGCCGAGCAGCTCCGCCCGGCGGAGCCCGCGCCCGCCGGCGACACCCCGCTCGCCCCCCTCCTCGACTGGGCCGTGCGCGCCCTCGCCTCCGTCGGCGCCCTCACCCACGGCGACGGCCAGGCCACCCTCACCCCGCTCGGCAGCTGGGCGGTCTGGGTCAAGCTGGAGCAGATCTGCGTGGCCGCGCAGAGCCCCGCCGGCAACATCGAGCAGTCCGCCGAGGACATGCTCCGCGGCTGCGCCCAGCTCCGCCCCAACGCCGCCCGCGCCGAGTACCGCGCATGGCTCGCCGCCCGCCCCGTCGGCAGCGCCGTCGGCGAACTCGTGCACGCCGCCCGCGGCGAGGACGCCCTGCTGCGCGGCCTCGCCTTCGAGGCGCTGCGCGTCGTCGGCGCCCCCGCCGAGCCCGACGTCCGCGCGGTCGTCGACGAAGCCGCCCTCCGGCCGTACGCCCTGCTGTGGCTCGCCGAGCACGACGGCATCGACGCCGAGGACGCCCACGAGGTCCTCACCCGCGAGGAGGCCACCTGGCTCTGGGTCGACACCGCCGCGGCCGTCGCCGACCACGGTGAGACGGACATGCTCGTACGGCACCTGGAGGCCGCCGTGCAGCCCACCGTCCCCCTGCTGCTCGACGAGGTACGGGCCGTCGGCCACCCGCGCACCGTGCAGGTCCTGGTCGCGCTCGCCGCCGCCCACCCCGACCCCGCCCTCGCCAAGGCCGTACGCCGGGCCGCCTTCCAGGTGCACACCGGGGGATAACCGGCGAGCACACCGGGTACGGCCGACGCGCACACCGGGGCCAGCACACCGGGGACGCCGGACCGGCGCCGGGAGCGGGCCGCTCAGCCGCCTATCTCGGGGGCGTACGTCCCGAAGCTCCAGATGTTGCCCTCGGTGTCCCGGGCCATGTAGTCCCGCGAGCCGTAGTCCTGGTCGGTCGGGGGCATCAGGATCTCGGCGCCGTGCTCCAGGGCCCGCTGGTGGTGGGCGTCGACGTCGTCCACGACGACGTACACCCCCGCGGGACCCGCGTCCTTCATCGCCGTGTCGAAGACGCCGCCGCGGCCCTTGGAACCGAGCATCACCACGCCGTTGCCCTGGGCCAGCTCGGCGTGCATCACCGTGCCGTCCGCCCCCTCGTACACCGACAGCTCGGTGAAGCCGAAGGCCTCCGTGAGCTGCTTGATCGCCGCCTTCGCGTCCGCGTACAGCAGCGTCGGACAGATGCCCGGCCGTCCGCCCGTGCCCGCCATGCCGATCACTCCCTCGTGCGTCGGATCCGTCGTGCCCCCGGAGCCGTCTCCGCGGTGATTTTGAGTGTGACAGCCACCACTGACAACGCCTCAGCGGAACGTGTCGCAGCGGGCCGGGTCCCCGGTCCTGAACCCCTGCTGGAACCACTGCTGCCGCTGCTGCGCCGACCCGTGCGTCCACGTCTCCGGCGTCACCCGCCCCTGGAACCGCTCCTGGATCCGGTCGTCACCCACGGCCGCCGCCGCGTCCAGACCGTCCTGGACGTCCGCCGTCGTCAGGCTGGTGATCAGCGGGCGGCCCGTCGACTCGTCCGGTGTCGTGGTCGCGTGGTGCGCCCACACCCCGGCGTAGCAGTCCGCCTGCAGTTCCGTGCGCACCGAGTTGCTGTCCGCCCCGGTCATTCCGTCCTGGGACCGGCCCAGCGTGCCCGTCAGGTCCTGCACGTGGTGGCCGTACTCGTGCGCCACCACGTACGCCTGCGCGAACGCCCCGCCGCTCGCCCCGAACTTCGTCCGCAGCTCGTTGAAGAACCCCAGGTCGAGATAGACCTTCCGGTCCCCGGGGCAGTAGAACGGCCCGACCGCCGAGGTCGCGAGGCCGCACCCCGTGGCGACCTCCCCGCTGAAGAAGACCGTCGGCGACGGCGTGTAGGCCGCCCCCTGCCGCCGGAACTCCTGTGACCAGTAGTCCTGCACGCTGTTGACCACCGCCACCATCCGGCAGTCGTCCCGGATGTTCGCGTCCCGCCCGGTACGGCAGGTCTGCTGGACCTGCGCCAGCGAGGAACTGGCGGGTCCGGGCGAGTCGCCGCCGGACAGGCCGAGCTGGTCCGGGCCGACACCGAGGAACAGCGCCAGCAACAGGCCGATCAGCCCGACGACGCCACCGCCGACGGTCGCCCGGCCGCCCGGGATCCGGCGCCCGCGCTGATCCTGCACCTCGGAGGTGTCCAGCCTCGCGTCATCGTCGAACTGCACGAGCCCACCGCCCTCTGTCCCAACCGCCCGTCCGCGTCACCTGCCCACACGGCCTGTCCACGCGGCCTTTCCACACGATCTGTCCACGCGATCCGCTCGCGCGACCTGTCCGCGCCGTCGCGCTCCTGCTCCGCAGCCTGGCGCATCCCTGCCCGACCCACCTCCCCGAACGCCGGACGAACGCCCGAACGGCGTACGCCCCGCTCCCACACCCGCCGTGTCCCCCCACACATCCGGGCCACACCCACGGCCCCTGACTACGCTCTGCGCCTGTCCCGTGGCCGTCGCGACCAAAGGCGGAGAAATGGCCACTCCACCACCACACGGCCCAGCCCCCGCCCACTCCGACACGGCGCCGCCCTCCACTACTCCGCCTCAAGCTGCCGCGCTCCGTGCGGATGCACCCCAAAGCGCCTCACCTCATACCGACGGCCCCCACGCCACCGTGCCCGGAGCCGGGGCGCCTCCCGCCCCCGCGCCCCGGGCCGACGCGACCCCCTCCGCCCCGCCCCCTACCGACGCGACAATCCGCGCCCCGGGCGCCCTCCTGAGCCGCTTACGCGCCGCAGGCACCGCAAGCACCGCAGGCACCGCAGGCACCCCATGCGCCGCAGGCACCCCATGCGCCCCACATCACACGCGCCCCACACCCCACACGCGCCCCACACCCCCCACGCCCTTCACGCGCCCCCGTCCCCCGCGCCCCTCCTACGCCCGCTCCGCAGCCGCCGCGCTGGTGCTTCTCGCGCTCTGTCTGCTCGGTGGGGCCCACTTCATGCGCCCCGCGCCCTACGGTGACCGCCTCACCACGAGCCGGCCGGCGCCCGCGCCGTCGCACGCGGAGGACGGTTCGCCGCGGGTCAGGGGGGACGCCGTCGAGGCGCATGACCCCCGCACCGGGGCACTGCGCTGGCGCTACGCGCGCGTGGGGCGGCGGCCACTCGCGGTGGTGCCGGCAGGCGGGCGGACGGTCACGCTGTGGGACGACGGGCTCGTCACCGGCACCGACGGCAGCGCCGTGCGCTGGCACCGCGCGCTGCCCGACGCGGCCGGCTGGCTCGCCGAGCAGGGCGGCACCGGCGTCCTGCGCCCCCTCGGCAAGGGCATCCTCGCCGTCGTCACCCCGCACCGCGTCACCGCGTACCGCACCGGAGACGGCGACCTGCGCTGGGTGCTGCCGGCCCACCCGGACTGCGTCTTCGCGCCCGAACGTGCCGTACGCCACAGCACGGCCCTGCTGCTCGCCCAGCCCTGCGCCGAGGGCGCCTGGACCGAGCAGGTCGTGGCCCTGGACGACCTGGGCCGGATCGCCCCCGACCGCACACCGCTGGGCAACGAGCGCCCAGGCGGCCGGTCCGAACAGGCGCACGTAGAAAAACCGCTTGCCCGGCCCCGTTAGACTTGGCCCATGGCCATTCTCCTCGCGCATTAGACGGCGGGAACGTCCTCAGCCGCCCACCGCCCCTTCCGTACGCCCTGGAGTCTGTCCGTGATCTCCGCCTCCGGTATCGAGCTGCGCGCCGGTGCGCGCGTCCTCATCGAGCACGCCACCTTCCGTGTCGCCAAGGGCGACCGCATCGGCCTCGTCGGCCGCAACGGCGCAGGCAAGACCACCCTCACCAAGTGCCTGGCCGGCGAGGGCATCCCGGCCGCCGGCCAGATCGCCCGCTCCGGTGAGGTCGGCTACCTCCCGCAGGACCCGCGCACCGGCGACCTCGACGTCCTCGCCCGCGACCGCATCCTCTCCGCCCGCGGCCTCGACGTACTGATCCGCAAGATGCGCGAGAACGAGCAGCGCATCGCCAACGGCCTGGGCGCCACCCGCGAGAAGGCCCTCAAGCAGTACGAGCGCCAGGAGACCGAGTTCCTCACCAAGGGCGGGTACGCGGCCGAGGCCGAGGCGGCCACCATCGCCGCCGCGCTCAACCTGCCCGACCGCGTCCTCGGCCAGCCGCTGCACACGCTCTCCGGCGGTCAGCGCCGCCGTATCGAGCTGGCCCGCATCCTGTTCTCGGACGCCGACACCCTGCTGCTCGACGAGCCGACGAACCACCTCGACGCGGACTCGATCATCTGGCTGCGCGACTACCTGAAGACGTACCGCGGCGGCTTCATCGTGATCTCCCACGACGTCGACCTGGTCGAGACGGTCGTCAACAAGGTCTTCTACCTGGACGCCAACCGCGCCCAGATCGACGTCTACAACATGGGCTGGAAGCTCTACCAGCAGCAGCGCGAGGCCGACGAGAAGCGCCGCAAGCGCGAGCGCGCCAACGCCGAGAAGAAGGCCGCGGCGCTCAACGCGCAGGCCGACAAGATGCGCGCCAAGGCGACCAAGACGGTCGCCGCGCAGAACATGGCCCGCCGCGCCGACAAGCTGCTCTCCGGCCTGGAGGCCGTCCGCCAGTCCGACAAGGTCGCCAAGCTCCGCTTCCCGGATCCCGCGCCCTGCGGCAAGACCCCGCTGATGGCCGAGGGCCTGTCGAAGTCGTACGGCTCGCTGGAGATCTTCACCGACGTCGACCTGGCCATCGACAAGGGCTCCCGGGTCGTCATCCTCGGCCTCAACGGCGCCGGCAAGACCACCCTGCTGCGCCTGCTCGGCGGGGTCGAGACGCCCGACACCGGCGAGGTCGTCCCCGGTCACGGACTCAAGCTCGGCTACTACGCCCAGGAGCACGAGACCCTCGACCCCGAGCGCACGGTCCTGGAGAACATGCGCTCGGCCGCCCCCGACATGGACCTGGTCGAGGTCCGCAAGGTGCTCGGCTCGTTCCTGTTCTCCGGCGACGACGTCGACAAGCCGGCCGGTGTCCTCTCCGGCGGCGAGAAGACCCGGCTGGCCCTCGCCACGCTGGTCGTCTCCTCCGCCAACGTCCTGCTCCTCGACGAGCCGACCAACAACCTCGACCCCGCCAGCCGTGAGGAGATCCTCGGCGCCCTGCGCACCTACAAGGGCGCGGTCGTCCTCGTCACCCACGACGAGGGCGCCGTCGAGGCGCTCCAGCCGGAGCGGATCATCCTGCTGCCCGACGGTGTCGAGGACCTGTGGGGCTCCGACTACGCGGACCTCGTCGCCCTGGCTTGATCGAAAGAATGATCCACTGCGTATGGATCATTCGGCCGATCCGTGATCCATCATCTGTGTGAGATGTCCTCGTATCGAGGTGTGTCGTACATCGATTTCGCGGCCGATCCCTTGACCCCCAAGGGATCGGCCGCTTCGCGTCTCTGACCTGGCACTTCAGCGATCCACCCGTTCGGCCTCGCGGCTTTCACGCGCCGGAACCATCAATTCCGCATGTGGGGATGTGCTCCTGTCGTCACAACGATGTCCCACCGACCTTGCCGAATGGGTGGCCATCACGCCCGGGAGGGGTGATCATGAGGAGACCAGAGCGCACTTCCCATGAGGAGGCACGGGTGGCCGAGACTCTGAAGAAGGGCAGCCGGGTGACCGGCGCCGCGCGCGACAAGCTCGCGGCAGACCTGAAGAAGAAGTACGACTCCGGTGCGAGCATCCGGGCGCTGGCCGAGGAGACCGGCCGCTCGTATGGCTTCGTGCACCGGATGCTCAGCGAGTCGGGCGTCACGCTCCGTGGGCGTGGCGGTGCGACCCGGGGCAAGAAGGCCGCATCGTCCTGACCCCGGGCGGCCCATCGGCTTCGATGGTGGCCACCCGGTCGGTGAAGTGATCGACCGGGTGGTTACTGTGCAGTCGCTTAGCATGTCTCAAGGCATCGCGTGACGACCGCACCCATCGGAGGCGCCCCATGGTTTCGCTCGACCAGGACTCCACTCCTGCACTCGACAAGGACGGCGTACGGCTCACCGTCGACGACGCGCTCGCCACGGTGACGCTGACCAATCCGGCCAAGCGCAACGCGCAGAGCCCCGCGATGTGGCGGGCGTTGGCCGAAGCGGGCCGGCTGCTGCCGGGCTCCGTCCGTGTCGTCGTGCTGCGCGGCGAGGGCCAGTCCTTCTCCGCCGGGCTGAACCGCCAGATGTTCACCCCGGAGGGAATCCCGGGCGAGGCGAGCTTCGTCGATCTCGCACGCCGTGACGACGCCGGGCTCGACGGGGTCATCGCCGGGTTCCAGGAGGCGTTCACCTGGTGGCGACGCAGCGACATCGTGTCCATCGCCGCCGTCCAGGGGCATGCCATCGGTGCCGGCTTCCAGCTGGCACTGGCCTGTGACCTGCGCGTCGTCGCGGACGACGTACAGTTCGCCATGCGCGAGACCGGCCTGGGCCTCGTCCCCGACCTGACCGGCACGCATCCGCTGGTCGGCCTCGTCGGGTACGCCCGCGCACTCGAGATGTGCGTCACCGGACGCTTCGTCCAGGCCCAGGAGGCGGTCGCCACCGGGCTGGCCAACCTCGCCGTGGCCGCCGACGAACTCGACGGCGCCGTACGGGACTTGGCCGCCGCGATGCTGGCCGCACCGCGCGACGCCGTGGTGGAGACCAAGGCCCTGCTGCAGGGCGCCGCCGACCGGACCTACGACGACCAGCGCGCCGCCGAACGCGCCGCCCAGTCCCGCCGCCTGCGCGACCTGGCCGGCCTGGGCGAGTGAGCGGCCCGCCTCGACAAGCAGGGACTTGACCCGGTCACTCGCAGCCCCTGGCCCGGTCACTCGCAGCCCGTGGCCCGGTCACTCGCAGCCCGTGGCCCGGTCACTCGCAGCCCGTGGCCCGGTCACTCGCAGCCCGTGGCCCGGTCACTCGCAGCCCCTGGCTCGGTCACTCGCGGCCCCTGGCCCGGTCACTCGCGGCCCCTGGCCCGGTCACTCGCGGCCCCTGGCTCGGTCACTCGCGGCCCCTGGCTCGGTCACTCGCAGCCCCTGGCCCGGTCGCCTGCGGCCCGGGGGCCGGTCACCCGCGGCCTCGGGGACGGACACCTGCCGCTCGACCTCGCTCACCCCACGGACGTGACCAGTACCGCCACCGTCGGGTGATCGTCCAGTGCGTCTCCGACGGCGGCGCGTACCCGCCGGGCCACCTCGACGGCTCGGTGGGCCGTGCTCGTCGCCACCTCCACGCGGACGTGCCGGCGGGGGAGCCGGGCTGCTTCCCCGGATCCGTCCGCGTGTTCCCCGTCCCCCATGTGCCGCCGTTCGATGTGGACCGCGTGGCCCAGGCCGCCCAGTGTGCCGGTCAGGCCGGTCACTCCGGGGACGGAGAGTGCGGCGCCGGCGGCCAGGGACTCGTCAGGGTCGGTGGTTCTGCGGGCGCGCGGCGGACGTGCCGCCGGCACCGCCGTGGGCGGCGGCGCGGTCGCCGCCTCCAGCAGGTCCGTCACCCGGAGATCCACCTCCGTGACCCGCAGGCCCAGGTGCCGCGCGGTCGTCGACAGGGCCGCGCGCAGTCGCGCCGCGGTCGCCGGCAGCGGCTCGGCCACGGTGGCCGCGAAGTCGGCCGTCACGCGCAGAGCGCCCGGAGGCAGCGCGCTCGGCGGCGGCGGTACGACCGGTTCGTGGACGTCCTCCGGATCGGCGAGCGTGATCCGCAGCCCGCCCAGCCGGACGTCCGGCACCTCCCGGACCACCGCGACCCCCAGGACCGCCCGGACCGCTCCCTCGGCGATCCACACCCCGTCCCGCGCGCCACCGAGCGGCAGCAGCCTGCCCAGCCGCAGTTGCTGCCCGACTTCCCGCGCCCACCGGTCCGACGTCGACGTCATTCCTCCAGCCTGCCGTATACCGGCGCGCATTCCCGCGACCTTGCATACGGTGGTCGCAGGACGACGACCGAAAGGGACGTACGGCGATGACCGAGATGACGACGACCCCAGACGGCGACAACGAAGCGAACGAACCACCGGGGTCGCCCCGCAAGACCACTCGGCGCGGCGGCGGGGACCCGGCGACCCGCGGCCGGACGACGATCGCCGACGGTGTCGTGGAGAAGATCGCCGGCATGGCGGCCCGGGACGTGCTCGGTGTGCACGCTATGGGCAGCGGTCTGGCCCGCACCTTCGGAGCCGTGCGGGACCGGGTGCCCGGCGGCACGAAGTCGGTGACCCGGGGCGTGAAGGCCGAGGTCGGCGAGGTGCAGACCGCGCTCGACCTGGAGATCGTCGTGGACTACGGCGTCTCCATCGGCGATGTCGCCCGCGCCGTGCGGGAGAACGTCATCGCCGCCGTGGAACGCATGACCGGCCTTGAGGTCGTCGAGGTCAACATCGCGGTGAGCGACGTCAACCTCCCCGACGAGGAAGAAGAGGAACCGGAGCAGCCCCGCATCCAGTGAGCACGCCACGGCACGCCCGACGAGCACAACCGGCACAGCACGCCTGACGAGAACATGCCTGACGAGCACAACCGGCACAGCACGCCTGACGAGAACACGCCTGACGAGAACACGCCCGACGGGAAGAGGAGCGCCGCATGAGCATGGCCGTGGTCGGCATGATCGCCGGAATGGCGCTGGCATTCGCCGGGTACTTCGGCGGGTTCGGAGCCTTTCTGCTGGTGGCGGCGCTGGGAGCCGTGGGGTTCGTCGTCGGCCGGTTCCTGGAGGGCGACCTGGAACTGGGTGACTTCTTCCGTACCCGCGACGACCGGCGCGACCGGCGGCGGTGAAAGCCGTGAGCGCCGACACCGGCACCGGCACGGGCACGGGACGACAGCCCCCCGCCCTCGTGCAGCCGGGCGAGCGCGGCGCCCTGCGGATCGCCGACCGGGTCGTCGCGAAGATCGCCGCACAGGCCGCCCGCGAGGCCCTCGCCCCGCTGCCCGAGGACGCCGCACCCCCGCACGCCACGGTCGTCCTGCGCCATGACACCGCCCGCGTCCGCGTCCTTCTCGAACTCGGCTACCCCGGCGACATCGGCGCCCGCTGCGCCGCCGTGCGTCGTCACGTGGTGGAGCGGGTAGGCGCGTTGGTGAGCATGGAAGTGCCGGAGGTCACCGTGCAGGTCGAGCGGCTGCACCTGACACCGGCACCCGGCGCGCCCCACGGGAGGACGCCATGAGCGAGCCCCGGCCGGCCGGCACCACCCGGCGGCTGCCCGTCCTCGACACCGAGAAACCCTTCGACGCCCCACCACCCTCATCACCCTCATCACCCTCGCCACCCGAGCCGACCCCGTCGGCCGGGAGCAGCGGCCGCTTCTGGTCACCGCGCCGCGTCCCCGCGGCCCTCGTCGCCCTGGTCCTGCTGGCCGGCGCGGGTCTCTTCCTCTACGACATCGCCGCCGTACGCGCCCACCGCCCCGCGATGCACTGGCGCCGTGCGCTGGCCCGGCAACTCGCCGAACGGCCCCTGGACGACACCTGGGTCCTGGCCGGCGCCGGTGTCGCCGCCGCCCTCGGCCTCTGGCTGATCCTCCTCGCCGTGACCCCCGGACTGCGCGGGCTGCTGCCCATGCGGCGCCCGCACCCCGACGTCCGCGCCGCTCTGCGCCGCGAGGCCGCCGCACTGGTGCTGCGCGACCGCGCCATGGAGATCTCCGGCGTGCGCGCGGTACGGGTGCGCATGCGGCGCAGGCGGGCCGCCGTCGACGTGGTCTCGCACTTCCGCGACCTGGACGAGGTGCGCGCCGACCTGGACACCGTGCTCGCCGAGGCGGTCCGCGGATTCGGGCTCGACCACCCGCCCGCGCTCTCGGTGCACGTCCGCCGGCCCGGACGGAAGAGGTGAGCGCCGTGCGCAGGGGTGCCGTCCACCGTGTCCTGCTCGCACTCGTGGGCCTGGTGCTGCTCGCCGCCGGCGGTGCGGTACTGGCCGTGGGCCTGGGCGCGCCGCCGCCTCACTGGTGGGTCCACTCCGGCCCGCACGACGTCCTGCTCAGCAGCGCCGAACGCACCCACTGGCGGGAGGCCGGCTGGTGGTGGCCCGCGGTCCTCGGGGTCCTGGCCGTCCTGCTGCTGCTCGCCCTGTGGTGGCTGACCTCCACGCTGCGCCCCCGCCGTCTGGCCGAGATCCGCATCGACACCGGCGACGGCGGGAGCGCCCTGCTGAGGGGCCGGGCCCTGGAGTCCGTCCTGGCCGCCGACACGGCCCTGCAGGCGGGCGTGGCCCACACGGAACTCCTGCTGACGGGCCGCCGCACGGCACCCGTGGTGCGCGCCTGGCTCCAGCTGGAGCCCCACGTCGACCCGGCGACGGCCCTGACGGAGTTCACGGCGCAGGCGTTGACTCACGCGAGGGAGGCGGCGGGCCTGCCGGTACTCCCGGCGGACGTGCGCCTACGGGAGGTCAAACACGGTGCGGAAAGGGTCACATGACGGGTGTGACGGATGTGATTCAGGATTTTCAGGAATGGGCAGGGACAGGAGGGATGAGGCGGACATGACGGACCGTCAGAACCCGTGCCTCATCCCGCCGTCCACCGGCACCATGATTCCCGTCAGGTAGGAAGCCGCCGGCGACAACAGGAAGGCGGCGACCCGCCCGAACTCCTCCGGCGCCCCGTAGCGGCGCAGCGGGATCCGGGACTCGTTCGCCTGCCGGGCGGCCTCGGGATCCGCGGCCATGCCGTCCAGCTCGCGCACACGGTCCGTGTCGATGCGCGACGGCAGCACCCCCACCACCCGGATCCCGCGCGGCCCCAGCTCGTCCGCGAGGGACTTGGCGAACCCGGCGAGCCCGGGGCGCAGTCCGTTGGAGATCGTCAGCCCCGGAATCGGTTCGTGCACCGAGCCGGACAGCACGAACCCGATGACACCGCCCGCGTCCAGCTCGGCCGCCGCGGCCCGCGCGAGCCGCACCGCGCCCAGGAACACGGACTCGAACGCGCCCTGCCACTGCGCGTCCGTGTTGTCGGCGACGAACCCGGCCGGCGGCCCGCCGACGCTGACGAGGATGCCGTCGAAGCCCCCGAAGTGCTCCCGGGCGGCAGCGATCAGCCGTTCCGGAGCGCCCGCGTCCGCGTTGTCGACGGCCACGCCCACCGCGTTCTCGCCCAGTTCGGCAGCCGCGTCGGCCACCCGCTTCTCGTCGCGGCCGGTGATGACCACCTTCGCCCCGTCGCCCACCAGCTCCCGCGCGGCGGCGTTGCCCAGGCCGCGCGTGGCGCCGGTGACGATGTACACCTTGTCCTTCAGTCCAAGATCCATGGTCCCTATCCTGCCCCGAGCACGGTCCCCTCGTCGCCGTACAGGGTGAGGGCGGTGTTCACCAGCGCGATGTGGCTGAACGCCTGCGGGTAGTTGCCCAGCTGCCGGCCCAGCTCAGGGTCGTACTCCTCGGCCAGCAGGCCCACGTCGTTGGTGAGGTCCAGCAGCCGCCGGAACAGCTCCCGGGCCTCGTCGGTGCGGCCGGTCATGTGCAGGGCGTCCGCGAGCCAGAACGAACAGGCGAGGAAGGCGCCCTCGCCGCCCGGCATCCCGTCGACGCCGACGGCATCGGTGTCGTAACGGCGTACGAAACCGCCGTGGCCGAGGTCGGCGCGGATCGCGTCGACCGTGCTGACGACCCGCGGGTCGTCGGGGGGCAGGAAGCCGACGCGGGGGATCAGCAGCAGGGCGGCGTCCAGCTCGCGCGAGCCGTAGTACTGCGTGAAGGTCCTGCGCACGGGGTCGTAGCCCTTCTCGCACACCTCCCGGTGCACCTCGTCGCGCATCGCCCGCCAGCCGTCCCGGTCACCCTTCAGGTGCGGATGCCGCTCCAGCGTCCGTACGGCGCGGTCGGCGGCCACCCACACCATCACCTTCGAGTGCACGAACTGGCGCCGCCCGCCGCGCACCTCCCACAACCCCTCGTCGGGCTGCCGCCACACCGTCGTCAGGAAGTTCATGAGCGCGCACTGCAGCGCCCACATGTGCGGCTTGGTGCTCAGGCCCGACGTGCGGGCCAGCGACAGCGCGTCCATGACCTCGCCGTACACGTCCAGCTGGAGCTGGTCGACGGCGCCGTTGCCGACCCGCACCGGCGTGGACTCGCCGAAGCCGGTCAGCCAGGGCACCTCCCACTCCGGCAGCCGGCGCTCGCCCGCCAGGCCGTACATGATCTGCAGGTCCGCCGGGTCGCCCGCCACCGCGCGCAGCAGCCAGTCGCGCCAGGCCGCGGCCTCCTCCTGGAAGCCCGCCGCCAGCAGGGCGCCGAGGGTGAGGGTGGTGTCGCGCAGCCAGCAGTAGCGGTAGTCCCAGTTGCGCACCCCGCCCAGCTCCTCGGGCAGTGAAGTGGTCGCCGCGGCGACGATCCCGCCCGTGGGCGCGTAGGTGAGGGCCTTCAGCGTGATCAGGGAACGTACGACGGCGTCCCGGTGCGGCCCGGTGTAGCTGCAGCGCGCCGCCCACCGCTGCCAGTCCCGGACGCTGGTCTCCAGCGCCTTGTACGGGTCGACGAGCGGCGGACGCTGCTCGTGCGAGGGGTGCCAGGTGAGGACGAACGCGACCCGTTCGCCCGCGGCGACGGTGAACTCCGAGCGGGTGCTGAAGTCCTCGCCCCAGACGCGTACGGCCGGCTCGGTGCGCAGCCACACCGAGTCCGGGCCGGCGACGGCCACCCGGTGGCCGTCGGAGCGGCGCATCCACGGCACGATCGAGCCGTAGTCGAAGCGCAGCCGGAGCGTGCTCTGCACGGTGACGCGTCCGCTGACCCCCTCGATGATGCGTACGACGTCGGGTGCGCGGTCGCGCTGCGGCATCAGGTCGGTCACCCGGACCGTGCCCTCGGGGGTGTCCCACTCGGTGTCGAGGACGAGAGTGTCGGGCTTGTAGGCGCGGCGCGTGCAGGTGCCCGCTCCCGCGGGAGCGATGCGCCAGTGGCCGTTGTCCTCGCCGCCCAGGAGCCTGGCGAAGCAGGCGCCCGAGTCGAAGCGGGGCAGACACAGCCAGTCGATCGAGCCGTCCTTGCCGACCAGAGCCGCGGTCTGCTCGTCCCCGATGAGGGCGTAATCCTCGATGCGCGCGTTCACGGGATGCGGGTTCCCGCCGCACCGAACGACGAACCAGCCGGTGCGCCGGGGGAGTGACGACCCCTGCCGGGGGAGGGGGTGCCAGTCCCTCGCGGGGCGGCTGCGATCCCTCGCCGGGGTGGCTGCGGTCCTTCGCCGGGGTGGCTGCTGTTCCCTGTCGGGGCGGTTGCTGTTCCTCGCTGGGGCGGTTGCCGTCTCCTGCCAGGGCGGCTGCGGTCTCTCGCCGGGGTGGGCGCGGTCTCCTGTCGGATGGCTGCCGTCCCCTGTGGGGA
>NZ_JBICZA010000009.1:60276-67740 GCF_043201585.1 Streptomyces sp. NPDC048297 | reverse complement strand
GCGCGGTCTCCTGTCGGATGGCTGCCGTCCCCTGTGGGGACGACTGCGGTCCTTCGCCGGGGTGGTTGCCGTTCCTCGCTGGTGCGACCACCGCCCTTCGCTGGGGCGGTTGCCGTCTCCTGCCAGGGCGGCTGCGGTCTCTCGCCGGGGTGGGCGCGGTCTCCTGTCGGATGGCTGCCGTCCCCTGTGGGGACGACTGCGGTCCTTCGCCGGGGTGGTTGCCGTTCCTCGCTGGTGCGACCACCGCCCCTCGCTGGGGCGGTTGCGGTTTCCTGCCGGGGTGGCTGCCGGCTCTCGCCGAGGTGGGCGCGATCTTCTGCCGAGTGGCTGCCGTCTCCTGTCGGGGCGACTGCGGTCCTTCGCCGGGGTGGTTGCCGTTCCTCGCTGGTGCGACCACCGCCCTTCGCTGGGGCGGTTGCCGTCTCCTGCCAGGGCGGCTGCGGTCTCTCGTCGGGGTGGGCGCGGTCTCCTGTCGGATGGCTGCCGTCTCCTGTCGGGGCGACTGCGGTCCTTCGCCAGGGCGGCTGCGGTCCCCCGTCGGGGTAGCTGCCGTCAGACGGTGGCCGGTTCCGTTGTCTCGGGTTTTTCTTCGGCCGGGGCCTCCTCGCGGTCACGGATCTCGCGCCGGACCAGGAACCACCAGCCGACCGGGACGGCCGCGGCGAACAGCCACCACTGGATCATGTACGCGTAGTTCAGCGGAGCGTCCTCGCTGCCGGGGCTGGAGATCTGCTCCGGCGAGCCGTCCTTCGGCTCCGGCGCGGTCTGCTCGACGTAGCCGCCGAGGACCTTCGCGCCCAGCCGCCGCGCCTCCTCCGCACTGCTGATCAGCATGATCTGCCGGTCGGGCAGGCCCTCGACGTTCTTGATGCCGCTCGCAGCGGTGGTCTCGTCGGCCTTCAGCCGTCCGGTGATGGTGGTCCGGCCCGCCGGCGGCACGGGGATCTTCGGGAAGGCGGTCTGCACGCCGTTCGCGGGGATCCAGCCGCGGTTGACCAGCAGGACCTTGCCGTCCGTCAGGACGAGCGGGGTCAGGACGTGGAAGCCGACCTCGTCGTCGGCGTTGGTGCGGCGCCGGACCACGACCTCGCGGGACGTGTCGAAGGTGCCGGTCGCGGTGACGGTCCGGTACTTCTCGGTGCGGGTCACGGCGTGTCCGGGGGAGGTGAGCCGCTCCACGGGCACGGGCTTCGCGTGCAGCGCGGCGGAGACCAGGTTGTTACGGGCGGTGCGTTCGTCGTACCGGTGCTGCTGCCAGAAGCCGAGGCGGATCATCGTGGGGATCAGCGCGATCGCGAAGAGGGTGAGGATCACCCACTGGCGGGTCAGCAGGAAGCGGTAGCGGTGCACCCCACGACGGTACCCCCGGACCGTGGGGTGCCTCGTCGTGGGGTGCCTTGTCGTGGCGCGCCCCGCCGTGGCACGCCGTGTCCCGGCGGGGCATGCCGGTCCTGGCGTGTCGTGTCCTGGCGTGCCTTCGCGCGGAGCCGGGTCACACCCGGTCCACCACCCCCGCCCTGCCCTCGGCGCGCGCGCAGTGGGCGCCGCAGTACCAGTGACCCTCCACCTCGACGCCCTGCCCGATGATCTGCACCCGGCAGTGTTCGCAGATCGGGGCCATGCGATGGATCGCACAGGAGAAGCAGTCGAACACGTGCACAGCGCCCTGCGCGTGGACCTCGAAGGTCATTCCGTAGTCATTGCCGCAAACTTCACATGTCGCCATGCGGCACAGCGTGAGCCGTCACCGACGTCCGGGCGAGCGGGCGCCGGGCGAGTCGCGGGGAATCACCCGTCCGTACGGCCCATCATCACGGCCCGTCATCACGGCCCGTCATCACGGCCCGTCATCCGTCCGCCGGCTCGACGTCCCTCAGTAGCTGGCCGAACGCGGCCTCGTCGAGGACCGGCGTGCCGAACTGACGGGCCTTGACCACCTTCGAGGTGCCCGAGTCGGGGTCGTTGGTGACCAGCAGGCTGGTCAGCCGGGACAGGCTCGTCGCCACGTGCAGCCCGGCCTCGGTCGCCCGGTCCTCCAGCAGCTCCCGCTCGGTGGAGGTGTCCCCGGAGAACGCCACCCGCATGCCCTGCTTGAGGCGTCTGCCGTCCTCGTAGCGGCCCGGGTTGGGGTACGGGCACGCGGGCCGCTTCCGGGACGGGCGCCAACTGCCCGGCCGGTAACCGCCGTAGCCCCCGCTCGCCTGCCGGCCGATCCGGGGCGTGTCCGACCACTCCGTCAGCGGCCGGCACTCCAGCAGCGGCAGCCGTACGCCGCCCGCCGCCGCGGCCCGCAGGCTGGGCCGGAACGCCTCGGCGAGCACGCGCGCGTCGTCCAGCGCGTGGTGCGCCCGCTGCTGTACGACCCCGAAGTGCGCCGCGAGCGACTCCAGTTTGAAGTTGGGCAGCGGCAGCGCCAGTTCCTTGGAGAGCGCGATCGTGCACAGCCGCTGACGCACCGGCGCCTCGCGCTCCGCACGCGCGTACTCCCGGGCGATCATCTGCCAGTCGAAGACCGCGTTGTGCGCGACCAGCACCCGGCCGTCCAGGCGGGCCGCGAACTCCTCGGCGACCTCCGGGAAGAGCGGGGCACCTTCCAGCACGTCGCTCGTCAGGCCGTGTATCCACACGGGTCCCGGATCTCGCTCCGGATTGACCAGCGTGTACCAGTGGTCCTCGACCTCGCCGCGCGCGTCCAGCCGGTAGACGGCCGCCGAGATGATCCGGTCGTCCCGGGCCAGGCCGGTGGTCTCCACGTCAACGACCGCGTATCCCTTCGGATACGCGGCCGGCCACTGGGTGGGGGAGGACACTGCGGTCGCACGGTCTTCGAGCATGGTCATTGAGGATACGGGCCACGACTGACAGCACCGTCCCGCAGGGCCCGGCCCGCCGTCCCGCGCCCGCCCCCCTGCTCGGCCCTCCGCTCGGCCCCCGTACGCGCGTGCGGCGCTCGTCCCCGCTGCCTGAGCGCGGTGCTCGCATGCGGTGCTCGCGTGCCGTACTCGCGTGCCGTATCGCCGAGAACTCGTCCGGTGGCGGGCCGAGTTCCCTCGGGGGTCGGTGCGGGCGCGGTCGCCTCCGAAGTGCGATCCTCCGTCATGTGACGGAACCAACCCATGACGAGGCCCACCAGGGCGCGCTCGGCTCGCGCCTGAACTGGCTGCGCGCGGCCGTACTGGGCGCCAACGACGGCATCGTCTCCACCGCGGGCATCGTCGTCGGTGTCGCCGGCGCGACCGGGGACCGGGCCACCCTGCTCACCGCGGGCCTCGCCGGGCTGCTGGCCGGCTCGATGTCCATGGCGGCGGGCGAGTACGTCTCCGTCTCCACGCAGCGCGACTCGGAGTTGGCCGCGCTGGCCATGGAGAAGCGCGAGCTGACCGAACAGCCGGAGGCCGAACTGGTCGAGCTGACCGAGCTGTTGGAGGCGCGCGGCCTGACCCGGGAGGTGGCCCTGGAGGCCGCCGAGCAACTCACCGCGCGGGACGCCCTGAGGGCCCACGCGCGCGTGGAGCTGGGCATCGACCCGGACGAGCTGACCAACCCCTGGCACGCGGCCTGGGCGAGCTTCCTGGCCTTCACCGTGGGCGCGTTGCTGCCCCTGCTGGCCATCGTGCTCCCGCCGGCCGGCTGGCGGCTCCCGGTGACCGTGGTCTCCGTCCTGGCCGCGCTGGTGCTCACCGGGTGGTGCAGCGCCCGGCTGGGGGCCGCGGACGCGAAGCGGGCGGTGCTGCGCAACGTGGTGGGCGGCGCGCTCGCGATGGGCGTGACGTACGCGGCGGGCAGCCTGCTGGGAGCGGTGGGCGTGTAGGCGCGGGCCCCGCCCGGCCCGATACTTCTCGGTAACAACCTCTGGCCGTGACGGTCCGGCGGCTCTACCGTGCACGCATGCCGAATCTCCCCGACGTCGTGATCTGGTCGATACCGGCCTTCATCCTGCTGACCGTCGTCGAGATGATCAGCGTCCGCCGCCGTCCCGACGAGGACGCCGCCGGGTACGAGACGAAGGACGCCGCGGCGAGCCTGTCCATGGGGCTCGGCAGCCTGTTCTTCGACGCCCTGTGGAAGGTCCCGGTCGTCGCGATCTACACGGCGCTCTACGCGCTCACCCCGCTGCGCGTGCCCGTCCTGTGGTGGACGGTGCCGCTGATGCTGCTCGCGCAGGACTTCTTCTCCTACTGGTCCCACCGCGGCCACCACGTGATCCGCATCCTGTGGGCCTGCCGCGTCGTCCACCACTCCAGCAGGAAGTTCAACCTCACCACGGCACTGCGCCAGCCCTGGACGTCGCTGACGTCCTGGCCGTTCTACGTCCCACTCGTCGCCCTGGGCGTGCACCCGGCCGCGCTGGCCTTCTGCTCCTCGGTCAGCCTCGTCTACCAGTTCTGGATCCACACCGAGCGGATCGACAGGATGCCCCGGTGGTTCGAGTCCGTGTTCAACACGCCTCCCCACCACCGCGTGCACCACGCCTCCCAGGGCGGCTACCTCGACCGGAACTACGGCGGGATCCTCATCCTCTGGGACCGCCTCTTCGGCACCTTCGTGGCCGAGGTGGAGCGGCCCGTCTACGGGTTGACCAAGAACATCAACACGTTCAACCCGATCAAGGTGGCCACGCACGAGTACATGTCCATCGCGCGCGACCTCAAGGAAGCCTCCGGCCGGCGCGAGCGCGTGGGGCGCCTCTTGCGGGGGCCGGGCTGGCAGCCGCCCGCCCCGGGCACCCTCGGCGAGCGGCCCGCGGGTGCGGCGACGTACGGTGAAGTGCGCTCGACCACCCCCTGAGCGCACCACAGCCCCGTACGAGAAGGATCCTCGCCATGCGCGCCACCACCATCCACGCCCCGTACGACATGCGCGTGGAGGACGTTCCCGAGCCCGTGGTGCAACTGCCCACCGACGCCGTCGTCCGCGTGCTGCGCGCCTGCATCTGCGGCAGCGACCTGTGGGCCTACCGCGGTGAGGCGGCCCGGCAGCCGGGCCAGCGCATCGGGCACGAGTTCCTCGGCGTCGTCGAGGAGACCGGCTCCGAGGTGGGCACCGTGCGGCGCGGTGACCTCGTGGTCGCGCCCTTCATGTGGTCCGACGGCGTCTGCGAGTACTGCCGCGAGGGCCTGACGACCTCCTGCGAGCACGGCGGCTTCTGGGGCTCGGTCGGTTACGACGGCGGCCAGGGCGAGGCCGTGCGCGTCCCGTTCGCCGACGGCACCCTGGTCCGGCTGCCCAAGGAGGCGGCCTCCGACGACCGTCTGCTGTCGGCCCTGCTGACCCTCTCCGACGTCATGGGCACCGGCCACCACGCCGCCCTCGGCGCGGGCGCCCGCCCGGGTGCCACGGTCGCCGTGGTCGGTGACGGCGCGGTCGGCCTGTGCGCGGTGCTGGCCGCCAAGCGGCTCGGCGCCGAGCGGATCATCGCGCTGGGCCGCCACGAGGTCCGCACCGACATCGCGCGCCGCTTCGGCGCCACCGACGTCGTCGCCGAGCGCGGGGAAGCGGCCGTCGAGGCCGTCCGCGCCCTCACCCGCGGCCAGGGCGCGCACGCCGTGGTCGAGGCGGTCGGCACCGAGCAGTCCATGCGGACGGCCGTGAACATCACCCGCAGCGGCGGCGCGATCGGCTTCGTCGGCGTCCCCCACGGCAGCGGCACCGGCCTCGACCTCGGCGTCATGTTCGACCGGAACATCGCCCTGCGCGGCGGCGTCGCCCCGGTCCGCGCGTACATCCCCGACCTGCTGCCCGACGTCCTCGACGGCACGATCGACCCCAGCCCGGTGTTCGACATGACCGTCGGCATCGAGGGTGTACCGGACGGCTACAAGGCGATGGACGAACGCACCGCGCTCAAGGTGATGGTCACCAACGGCTGATCAACCCGACTGAATCAACCCGGCTGAATCAGCTTGACCGCGTCCAGGTCGGCGCGTCCGAGCCCCACGGCACCGGCGGGCGCGTCCAGCCGGCCGGGCCGCCGGTGAAGGAGACCGGCGGCCGGGCGTGCCGGAGCCGGCCGAGGCGGCTGTCCGTCTCCGTCAGCCAGGCGTCCGGCCCCTCGTACGCGGCACCTGTGTCCGGGGCCGACCGGATCCCGTCGGTGAGCCAGCGCGCGGTCCGGGCGAGCGCCAGCCGCACGCTCCGGCCGCGTCCGTCGTACGACCGCTCGGTCACCGCCCGCAGCACCGCCGCCGCCAGCAGATGGCCGGTGCCGTGGTCCAGGGCCTGGGCCGGCAGCGCGCCGGGCTCCCCGTCCGAGCCCTCGGTCACCGCGATGCCGGTCGCGACCTGCACCAGGCTGTCGAAGCCGCGCCGCCCGCCCCAGGGCCCGTACGCGCCCCACGCCGAGACCTGCGCCACGACCAGTCCCGGGCGCCGCTCGGCCAGCGCCTCGGGGGACAGCCCGAACCGGTCGAGGGCGCCCGGACGGTAGCCGGTGACCACGACGTCGGCCGAGGCCAGCAGCTCCTCGAAGGTGTCCCGCCCGGCGGCCAGGTCGAGGGTCGCCGACCGCTTGCCGAAGCCCGTGTCGGCGTGCAGGTCGGGGAGTTCGGGCGACTGCGGGGCGTCCACGCGCAGGACGTCCGCGCCGAGCAGGGCGAGGGTGCGGGTGGCGACGGGCCCCGCCAGCACGCGCGTCAGGTCGAGGACACGGAGCCCGGCGGCGGGCAGCAGGGGAGCGGCGGCCGGGTCGAGCGGCGGGAGCACGCGCGCGTGCGCCGAGCCCGGCCTCGCGTGCTCCACCAGCGGCCGTGCGGCCACCTCGGCGGCCTGCGGATGGCCCGCCCACTGCGCGGGCGTGCGCAGGGCCACGGCGAGGCCCCCGGCGCCGTACACCGCCTCCTCGGCCTCCAGGGCGGGGCGTTCGGCGAGTCGGCCGGCCACGTCCGCCACCGAGGCGCCCCGGGGAAGGCCCAGCGCGCCGAGCAACCGGGCCCGGTGGTGCGGGTAGTTGGCGTGCGTGCGCACCCAGCCGTCGGCCGTCCGCCAGAACCGGGACAGGGGCGCGAAGACGACCGGCTGCCGCCCGTCGACGTGCAGCGACTGCTCGCTGCGGAAGGCGGTGGCGACCGCGCCGTCGTCCACCCGGACCCCCGGCACCTCGGCGAGCCCGGCCCGCCGCGCCCCCAGTTCGGCCGCGGCCAGCGCACACGCGCCGACGCACGCACGCGCCAACTGCCGTACGGGCAGGCGCGCTTCCAGGGCTCCCGGGCGCTCGACAGCGGACACACGGGGAACCAGGGCGGGATCGCCGCCCAGTGCGGTCCATGCGAACTCGATGTCTGTCATGACTGCACTATGCATTATTGATTCAATCAACTTGTTGGGTGAACCCCCGGGCGGCGAGCGAGGTGGCGAACCGCCGCACCAGCGACGGGACGACCCGGTACGGGTACGGGTACGGGTGGGCGCCCCGGCCGCTCGCCGACGCGCCCACCCGCAGGCCCTGCTCGGACCTCACCCGCTCGT
>NZ_JBICZA010000009.1:7039-60180 GCF_043201585.1 Streptomyces sp. NPDC048297 | reverse complement strand
TCGGCCGTCACCGGACCTCATCGGCCGTCACCGGACCTCATCGGCCGTCACCGGACCTCATCGGCCGTCACCGGACCTCATCGGCCGTCACCGGACCTCATCGGCCGTCACCGGACCGATTCAGTCCCCTCCGGACGGCCCTACCTGGTCACCGCGGCCAGTGCGTCCGCCGTGCCCCAGCCGTAGAAGCCGTTGTGGTTCTTCGACCCCTGGCACACCGCGTCGACCTTGCCGTCACCGTTGATGTCGTACGGATCCGTGCACGGTGTGGCGTTGGCCTCCGCGTACAGCAGCGCCTTCACCAGGGAGGCGGGCGCGTGCGGATGGGTTGACTTGATCAACGCGGCCACGCCGACGACGTGCGGCGTCGCCATCGACGTACCGGCCATGTAGCCCCACTTGCCGCCCGGCAGCGGGCCCAGGATGAGGCCGCTGGTCGCCGGGGGTGCCGGCGTCTGGTAGGCCGTCGAGTCGCCGCCCGGGGCCGCGATGTCGATCACGCCGAGGCCGTAGTTGGAGAACGACGACTTCAGGCCCTTCGCGCCGGTGGCGGCCACGGTGACCACGCCGGGCAGCTGGGTCGGTATGTCGAAGCACTTGTGCGGGTCGACGACGCGGTCCGACGGGGTGCCGTCGTTCGGCGAGACCGGGTCGGTGATCGAGTGCGACGCGAGGTCGTAGTTCTCGTTGCCCGCCGCGGCGACGTTGACCGTGCCCTTCTTCTCCGCGTACAGCGAGGCCCGGGTGATGGCGTCGACGAGCGCCTTCTGGTCCGGGTCGTCGGCGCAGTTGAAGTACCACGGGTCGGTGTAATAGCTGTTGTTGGTCACGTCCACGTGGTGCTCGGCCGCCCACATGAAGCCGCAGACGACGGCCTCCGTGTAGAAGTACCCGTCCGGGTTCGCGACCTTGATGCCCGCCACCCTGACGCCCGGCGCCACGCCCGTGACGCCCACGCCGTTCTTCGCCGCCGCGATCTCACCGGCCACGTGCGTGCCGTGCGGGCTCTCCGCCGCGCTCGGCCGCCAGGCGCCGTCCGTCGTGTCCGGCTTGCCCGACACGCAGTTGGCGGACGCCTCGCGGTCGAAGTTGGGCGCGATGTCCGGGTGGGTGTCGTCGACGCCCGTGTCGATGACGGCGACCGTGACGTCCCGGCTGCCCAGCGTCTTCTCGTGCGCCTTGTCCGCGTTGATGGCCGGCAGGTCCCACTGGAGCGGCTCCAGCGGATCCTGTCCCGCGCTCGCCTGCCGGTCGGCCGCGGCGACCTCGGCGGCGCTCAGCACCTTCGGCGTGCCCATGTCGGTGGTGGACTGCGCGGGCAGGGGCGTGTGCCGGGTGGCACCGGCCGAGTCGACCCCGTCGACCCTGCGGATCACCTTGGCGAAGTCCGGGTTCGAGGAGTGGACGACGATCACGCCGATCCGGTCGTACGAGATCACCACCGATCCGCCGGCCTCGGTGACGGCCTTCTTCACATGGGCCGAGATTCCTCGCCCGGGGCGGACGTTGACGACATAGCTGAGCGAGGGGCCGTCGGCGGCTGCCGCGCCGGAGACGGAAGTGGCGGCGGAGACGGAAGTGGCGCCGGAGACGGAGGCGGCGGGCGTGACGTCGGCCGCGGACGCCGTGACGTCGGGCAGGAACGCGAGAGCCGTGGCCATGGCCATCCCGACCGGGATCACCAGGGCGCGGCGGTAGCGCGGCTGGGGCGCTGTCATGTGTCTGTCTCTCCAGTTCGTTCGCAGTACGAGTGTGCCGTGCGGGAAGCCGGATCGGCGCGGGCTACCTGACCGCGCGCAGCGCGTCGACGACGCCGAAACCGTAGAAGCCGTTGACGCGCTCGCCGCCGACGCAGGTCGCGTCCACGACCCCGTCGCCGTCCCCGTCGTAGGGCCCGCTCGGGCAGCCCGGGTTGTCCGCCTGGGCCTTCAGGAGGGCCTGCAGCTGGGCGGGGGTGGCGTGCGGGTGGGCCGACTTCAGCAGCGCGGCCACGGCGGCCACGTGCGGGGACGCCATCGACGTGCCCTGGAGGAAGCCGTACTGGTCGTTCGGCAGCGTGGACAGGATGCGGCCGTTCTTCGACGGCGTGTCCGGGATCTGGAACTTGTCGCCGCCGGGTGCCGCCACGTCGATGACACCCCGGCCGTAGCTGGAGTAGTACGACTTGGCGCCCTTGACGCCCACCGCGCTCACGGTGACCACACCGGGCAGCTGGGTCGGCACGTCGAAGCACGTGTGCGGGTCGACCGTCCGGGGAACGGCGGTGGAGTCGTCCGGGCTGGAGTCGTCCGCGAGCGCGTCCGCGTCGAGGTCGTCGTTCGAGTTGCCCGCCGAGGCCACATTGAGCGTGCCCTTGCGCTGTGCGTACTGCTGGGCCCTGTTGACCGCGTCGACTATGGCATGTTGATCGGGGTCGTCCATGCAGTTGTACAGCCACGGGTCCACGTAATAGCTGTTGTTGGTGACCTCGATGCCGTGGTCGGCGGCGAACACGAAGGCGCAGACGACGCTCTCCGGGTAGAACAGCTGCGTCGAGTCGGGCTGGGCGACGGTGATGCTCGCGACCTTCACCCCGGGGGCGACCCCCGCGACGCCGATGCCGTTGCGGGCCGCGGCTATCTCGCCCGCCACATGCGTGCCGTGGTAGTGGTCGGCGTCCACCGGCCGCCAGGCGCCGTACGTCGTGTCCGCCTTGCCGCTGACGCAGTTGGCGCTCTGCGAGGCGGAGAAGTTCGGGGCGATGTCCGGGTGGGTGTCGTCGACGCCGGTGTCGATCACACCGACGGTCACGTTCCCGCTGCCCGGGTTGACCTTGGCGGCCTTGTCGGCGCCGATCGCCCGCAGGTCCCACTGGTCGGCCTCCAGGGGCTCCTCGCCCGCCGTCGCGGCCCGGGAGACCTTCGCCGCCTGCGCCTTCGACAGGACCTGGACCGCACCCTCGTCCGTGGTCCCGGCCGCGGTCAGCGGCGCGGTCCGCGTCGCACCCGCCGAGTCCACGCCCCGCACCGCGCGCATCCGCCTGCCGAAGTCGGGATTCGCGGAGTGGACGACGATCACGCCGATCCGGTCGTAACTCGCCACCACCGTGCCGCCGTTTCGGGTGATGGCCTGCCGCACCGACGTGATCGTGCGGTCGTCCGTCCTGGTGTTGACCACGTACGCGAGGCCGGGGCCGTCCGCCGCCCGCGCCGCCGTGACCGCCGGAGTGGCCGCCGGGGTGGCCGCCGCCGAGGCCGCCATGGGCAGGAAGCCGAGCGAGGCGGTCAGGGACAGCACGACCGGCACGGCGAGCGCGAGCCGACGTCTGGAGCGCAGATGAGCCATGGGATCTCCACATCATCCGGATACGAAACCGCCCGAGACACAGGTGGTGCTCGGGCAGGTACATGACGGGCGGTGCAGGGCGACGCTAATCCCCGCAGGGTGATCTCCGAAAGAGTCCAGCGGACTTGAACCGCGCCGCGCGTGGCGCCGTGACCGTGAAAGGAGGCGCCATAAAGATCGTGCCCCCACCGGAATCACAGAACGGAGTGGAAACATGACTCCACGTCACGTGGTTCCCGTCCTGTGAGGTCAGAAGCGTATGCCCGTGACGCGAGGAGACTCCATGGCAACCGAGACACCACCCCCCGCGAATTCCCAGGCCCATCTTCCGTCCACCGAGGAGTTCACCCAGGTCGAGCAGAGCGCGGAGTTCGGTGAGCTGCGTCGCGCCTACCGCTCCTTCGCCTTCCCCCTGACGATCGCCTTCATCGCCTGGTACCTGCTGTACGTCCTGCTCTCCAACTACGCGGGCGGCTTCATGGGCACCAAGGTCGCCGGCAACATCAACGTGGCCCTCGTCCTGGGCCTCGCCCAGTTCCTCACCACGTTCCTCATCGCCTGGTGGTACGCCCGGCACGCCGCCGCCAAGCTCGACCCCAAGGCCGAGGCCATCAAGTCCCGGATGGAGGGCGGCGCATGAGCCCCGCACCACACGCCCTGCTGGCCGCCGGCGAGGCGACCCAGCACCGGCCGCTGATCATCACCCTGTTCGCGGTGTTCGTCGCCGCGACCCTGGTCATCACCGTCTGGGCCGGCCGCCAGACCAAGGACGCCGCCGACTTCTACGCGGGAGGCCGCCAGTTCACCGGCTTCCAGAACGGCCTCGCCGTCTCCGGCGACTACATGTCCGCCGCGTCCTTCCTCGGCATCGCCGGCGCCATCGCCCTGTTCGGCTACGACGGCTTCCTGTACTCCATCGGCTTCCTGGTCGCCTGGCTCGTCGCCCTGCTCCTGGTCGCCGAACCGCTGCGCAACTCCGGCCGCTACACCATGGGCGACGTGCTGGCATACCGCATGCGGCAGCGCCCGGTCCGCACGGCCGCCGGCACCTCCACGATCGTCGTGTCGATCTTCTACCTGCTCGCCCAGATGGCCGGCGCCGGCGTCCTGGTCTCCCTGCTGCTCGGCATCACCAGCGACGGCGGCAAGATCGGCATCGTCGCCCTGGTCGGCCTCCTGATGATCGTGTACGTCACCATCGGCGGCATGAAGGGCACCACCTGGGTCCAGATGGTCAAGGCCGTCCTGCTCATCATCGGCGCCCTGCTGCTGACGTTCCTGGTGCTGCTGAAGTTCCACTTCAACATCTCGGACCTGCTCGGCCAGGCCGCCGACAACAGCGGCAAGGGCTCGGCGTTCCTGGAGCCCGGCCTGAAGTACGGCGCCACCGGCACCACCAAGCTGGACTTCATCTCCCTCGGCATCGCCCTGGTCCTCGGCACCGCGGGCCTGCCGCACATCCTGATCCGCTTCTACACGGTCCCCACGGCCAAGGCCGCCCGCAAGTCCGTGATCTGGGCGATCGGCCTGATCGGCGCCTTCTACCTGATGACCCTCGCCCTCGGCTTCGGCGCCGCCGCGCTGATCAAACCGGACGAGATCATCGCCTCCAACAAGGCGGGCAACACGGCCGCGCCCCTGCTCGCCCTGCACCTCGGCGGCGTCGACTCCAACTGGGGCGCGATCCTGCTCGCCACCATCTCCGCGGTCGCCTTCGCCACCATCCTCGCGGTCGTCGCGGGCCTCACGCTCGCCTCTTCCTCGTCGTTCGCGCACGACATCTACGCGAACGTCATCAAGAAGGGGCAGGCCACCGAGAAGCAGGAGATCAACGCGGCCCGCTACGCCACCGTCGGCATCGGCGCCGTCTCGATCGTCCTCGGCGCCCTCTCCCGCGACCTGAACGTCGCCGGCCTGGTCGCCCTCGCCTTCGCGGTCGCCGCCTCCGCGAACCTGCCGACCCTCCTCTACAGCCTGTTCTGGAAGCGGTTCACCACCGCGGGCGCCCTGTGGTCGATCTACGGCGGCCTGGTCAGCGCCGTCGGCCTGGTGCTGTTCTCGCCCGTCGTGTCCGGCAAGCCCACCTCGATGTTCCCCGACGTCGACTTCCACTGGTTCCCGCTGGAGAACCCCGGCATCATCTCGATCCCGGTCGGCTTCCTGCTGGGCGTCGTGGGCACCCTGCTGTCGAAGGAGGAACCGGACGCCGGCAAGTACGCGGAGCTGGAAGTCCGGTCCCTGACCGGCACCGGAGCGCACTGACGTTTCGTACGGACGGCCGCGTCGTGAGGGCTCGTACGGTCCTACGACGCGGCCGCGTCGCACCTCGTAAGATCCGGCGACTGTCGTTGTCAGTGCACTCGCGTAGTCTCGCAAGTGACGGAAGACGAATTCCGCACGGAGGATCGAGGGAGGGGGCCCGCGTGCTCATCGACACCTACGGCCGAGTGGCCACCGACCTGAGGGTCTCGCTGACCGACCGGTGCAATCTGCGGTGCACGTACTGCATGCCCGAGGAAGGGCTGCAGTGGCTCGCCAAGCCCGACCTGCTCACGGACGACGAGATCGTCCGCCTCATCGACATCGCGGTCCGCCTGCTCGGCATCGAGGAGGTCCGCTTCACCGGCGGCGAGCCGCTGCTGCGCCCCGGCCTGGTCGGCATCGTCGAGCGCGTCGCCGCCCTCGCCCCGCGCCCCCAGACGTCCCTCACCACCAACGGCATCGGCCTGGCGCGCACCGCGTCCGCCCTCAAGGCGGCGGGCCTGGACCGGGTCAACGTCTCCCTGGACACCCTCCGTCCCGGCGCCTTCAAGGCCCTCACCCGCCGCGACCGCCACAAGGACGTCATCGAAGGCCTCCGGGCCGCCCACGACGCGGGCCTCACCCCGGTCAAGGTCAACACGGTCCTGATGCCGGGCCTGAACGACGACGAGGCCCCCGACCTGCTGGCCTGGGCCCTGGAGCACGCGTACGAACTGCGCTTCATCGAGCAGATGCCCCTGGACGCCCAGCACGGCTGGAAGCGCGAGGGCATGGTCACCGCCGGGGACATCCTGGCCTCCCTGCGCACCCGCTTCGACCTCACCCCCGAGGGCGCCGGGGAGCGCGGCTCGGCCCCCGCGGAGCGCTGGCTGGTGAACGGCGGCCCCCAGCGGGTCGGCGTGATCGCCTCGGTCACCCGCCCCTTCTGCGCGGCCTGCGACCGCACCCGCCTCACCGCCGACGGCCAGATACGCACCTGTCTGTTCGCCACCGAGGAGACCGACCTGCGTGCCGCCCTGCGCTCAGGCGCCCCCGACGAGGAGATCGCCCGGATCTGGCGCGTGGCGATGTGGGGCAAGAAGGCGGGAGCGGGCCTGGACGACCCGTCGTTCGTGCAACCGGACCGCCCGATGTCCGCGATCGGCGGCTGAGCCACCCGAACCGGCCGTCCTCAGCCCTGAGCTGCTTCAACTCTGAGCTGCTTCAGCCCTGAGCCGCTTCAGCCCTGGGCCGCTTCAGCCCTGGGCCGCTTCAGCCCTGGGCCGCTTCAGCCCTGGGCCGCTTCAGCCCTGGGCCGCTTCCCAGTCCTTGAGCGTGACCACGTCCTTCAGGAACCCCCGGACGCCGAGGAACTGCGCGAGATGCTCCCGGTGTTCCTCGCAGGCGAGCCACGTCTTGCGCCGCTCCGGCGTATGGATCTTCGGGTTGTTCCACGCCAGCACCCACACGGCGTCGGCACGGCAACCCTTCGCAGAACAGATGGGACTCACAGGCTCGTCTCACAAAAACGCGTGCAAACAAGGCGACGCCGAGCAGCCACGGGGGGAGCTGCCCGGCGTCGGTCTGTCGCTCCGACGGGGGATGCGGAGCGCGTACGCAGTATGTCACGGGTGACCCGTCGCCCGGCACCGGAACTGCATGATTGATCTGAGGATTTCTTGAGGTTGGCGGGATGCCGGCTTCCGCTTTTTCCGCCTTCGCCGTGGTCAGGCCCGCTCGGGCCGTTCACCGCGCGCACCGCCCGCCGGACTCGGAGGGGCGTCGTCCGCGGCGGTCCCCTTCTCCGCCGCCTTCGCCGTCCCCTGCTCCGTCCCCTTCTCCGTCTCCTGCTCCGTCTCCTGCGTACGCGGCGGAGCGATCATCGGCCGCGTCGGGCCCGCCACGAACGTGGACGGAAGGGACGGTGGCCGCTCCCGGCCGGCGTTCGCGACGACCACCGCGATGTAGGGGAGCAACGCCCCGAGCACCAGCGCCACGATGGCGACGTACCGCTCCACGTTCCACAGGGAGACAGCGAGGATCACCGAGACGGTGCGGATCCCCATCGAGATGACGTACCGCCGCTGCCGTCCCCGGACGTCCTCGGCGAGCCCCGTCCGGGCGCCGGTGATCCGGAACACCTGGACGCTTCCGCCGTGCTGCTTCCGCATCAGATTCCACCATCCGCCCGCATCGGACTCTCCCCGGCCCGCACCCCGTCCAGGCCTGGCGGGGAACCGGGCCGGAACACGTTCCACGGTACGCCGCGCCCGCCCCGCCCACGAGAGCGGGGTCGCCTCCTGCCTGCGTGAACGCGGCCGGCGGGGGGGCGCGCACGGGGGGGCGCCCGGAATGCGCTGAACGGCGGATCGACCCAGACTGGCCGTAATGCTCACGTCGAGCCGTACGAGGAGGCAGCCATGGGCTGGTTGTGGGCGATCATCGTGGGATTCGTGCTGGGCGTCATCGCGAAGGCGGTCATCCCGGGCAAGCAGCACAGTCCCCTGTGGCTGACGACCATCTGCGGCATTCTCGGTGCCATCGCGGGCAACGCGATCGCCCGCGCGCTCGGCGTCGCGGAGACCCGGGGCATCGACTGGAGCCGGCACGCCTTCCAGCTCGTCGCCGCGATCATCATCGTCTTCGCCGTCGACATGCTCTACATGGCCACGCTCGGCAAGAGGAAGCAGCGGCAGCGCGTCTGAGCCTCGCAGCGCGTCTGAGGCTCGTCGCGTGTCTGAGCCTCGTCGCGCGGGCGTAGTCGCGCGGGGTGTACGTCGCACAGGGCGGGCGGCCACGGCACAACCGCACCGCAGCCGCCCACCCCGCGCGCTCACGCTCACCTCGCGCACGTCAACGCCCTACGGCGCTACGCGGACACGACCTCCACGGCGGCGAGGTTCTTCTTCCCGCGCCGCAGCACCAGCCACCGCCCCTGGAGCAGGTCCTCCTTCGCCGGTACGGCGTCCTCCGCGGCGACCTTCACGTTGTTCACGTAGGCGCCGCCCTCCTTCACGGTCCGCCGCGCGGCGGACTTGCTGGCGACCAGCCCGACCTCCGCGAGCAGGTCGACCACCAGGCCCAGCTCGGTGACCTGGATGTGCGGCACCTCGGACAGCGCCGCGGCGAGCGTCCCCGCGTCCAGGTCCGCCAGCTCGCCCTGGCCGAACAGCGCCTTGGACGCGGCGATCACGGCGGCCGTCTGGTCGGCCCCGTGCACCAGCGTCGTCAGCTCCTCGGCGAGCGCGCGCTGAGCGGCCCGCGCCTGCGGACGCTCCTCGGTCTGCCGCTCCAGCTCCTCCAGTTCCTCACGGGACCTGAAGGACAGGATCCGCATGTAGGTGGAGATGTCACGGTCGTCCACGTTCAGCCAGAACTGGTAGAACGCGTACGGCGACGTCATCTCCGGGTCGAGCCAGACGGCGCCGCCCTCGGTCTTGCCGAACTTGGTGCCGTCCGCCTTGGTCATCAGCGGGGTCGCCAGGGCGTGCGCCTCGGCCTCCGGCTCCAGCCGGTGGATCAGGTCGAGGCCGGCCGTGAGGTTGCCCCACTGGTCGCTGCCGCCCTGCTGGAGCGTGCAGCCGTACCGCCGGTACAGCTGCAGGAAGTCCATGCCCTGCAGGATCTGGTAGCTGAACTCGGTGTAGCTGATGCCCTGGTCGGACTCCAGGCGGCGGGCCACGGAGTCCTTCGTCAGCATCTTGTTGACGCGGAAGTGCTTGCCGATGTCCCGCAGGAACTCGATCGCGGACAGGCCCTCGGTCCAGTCGAGGTTGTTGACCATGACCGCCGCGTTCTCGCCCTCGAAGGACAGGAACGGCTCGATCTGGGCGCGCAGCCTGCCCACCCAGCCGGCCACCGTCTCCGGCGCGTTCAGCGTGCGCTCGGCGGTCGGGCGCGGGTCACCGATCAGGCCCGTGGCGCCGCCGACCAGCGCCAGCGGCCGGTGCCCGGCCTGCTGGAGCCGGCGCACCGTGAGCACCTGCACCAGGTGCCCGACGTGCAGGGACGGCGCGGTCGGGTCGAAACCGCAATAGAACGTGACGGGACCGTCCGCGAGCGCCTTGCGCAAAGCGTCCTCGTCGGTGGACAGGGCGAACAGCCCACGCCACTTCAGCTCGTCGACGATGTCCGTCACGGTTCTCGTGTCTCCTTGATGATCAGCCGGCGGTCGGGTGACAGCCGACTACGAGGTTATACGCCCTGACTGACAGAGCTCATATTGAAATCCGGGATGCGCAGCGCGGGCATCGCGGCCCGGGTGAACCAGTCGCTCCACTCCCTCGGCAGCGTCTTCTCCGTACGGCCCGCCTCCGTGGCCCGCCCGAGCAGGTCCACCGGCGACTCGTTGAACCGGAAGTTGTTCACCTGCCCGGTGACCTCCCCGTTCTCCACGAGGTAGACGCCGTCCCGGGTGAGGCCCGTGAGCAGCAGCGTCGCCGGGTCGACCTCGCGGATGTACCACAGGCAGGTCAGCAGCAGCCCGTGCCCGGTGTCCGCGACCATCTCCTCCAGGGAGCGGTCCTGACCGCCGTCCAGGATCAGGTTCCCGGGCGCCGGGGCGACCGGCAGCCCGGTCAGGCCCGCGCTGTGCCGGGTGGTGGTCAGGTGCGTGAGGACGCCCTCGCGCACCCAGTCGGTGGCGTGTGCAGGCAGCCCGTTGTCGAAGACCGACTGGTCGCCGCCGGAGGAGTGGGCCACCACGAACGGCGCGTATTCGAGCCCCGGCTCGTTCGGGTCGCTGCGCAGGGTCAGCGCAAGCTCGCTGAGCCGGTCGCCCGTGCGGGTGCCGCCGCCCGGCTTGGAGAACACCGTGCGCCCCTCGGTGGCGTCCCGGCCCGAGGCCGACCACAGCTGGTAGATCAGCAGGTCCGCGACCGCGGTCGGCGGCAGCAGCGTCTCGTAGCGGCCGGCCGGCAGCTCCACGCGCCGCTCGGCCCAGCCGAGCCGGACCGCCAGCTCCGCGTCCAGGGCGCCGGGGTCGACGTCCTTGAAGTCCCGGGTGGAGCGGCCCGCCCAGGCGGAGCGGGTGCGGTCCGGGGACTTGGCGTTCAGCTCCAGCGTGCCGGTGGGCTGGTCGTGCCTCAGACGCAGCCCGGTCGACGTGCCCACGTAGGTGGAGACCATCTCGTGGTTGGCGAAGCCGTACAGCTCCCGGCCGCCCGCACGCGCGCGTGCGAAGGCCTCGCCGAGCGCGGGCGCGAAGTCCGCGAACACCGCGGACGACGTCTCGGCCGGCGCGTCCGCGAAGTCGGGGGACTCCGGCACCCCGGTGACCAGCGGCTGCGCGTCCTCGGCCGGTCCGGCGCCCCGCGCGGCGGCCTCGGCGGCCCGCACCAGCGGCTCCAGCTCGTCCGCCGTGACCGCCGACCGCGACACGACACCGGAGGCCGTGCCCTCCTGGCCGTCCACGGTCGCGATCACCGTGAGGGTACGGCCGCGGGTCACGCCGTTGGTGGTCAGCGCGTTGCCGGCCCAGCGCAGGTTGGCGGTCGAGTGCTCGTCGGCGATGACGACGCACCCGTCGGCCCGGGACAGCGCGAGGGCCCGCTCGACCACCTCGTGCGGCTTGTTGGTGCGCGCGCTCATCGACCGGCCTCCTGCGTGGTGTTCAGAATGTTGACGCCCTTGAAGAGAGCGGAGGGGCAGCCGTGGGACACGGCGGCGACCTGGCCCGGCTGGGCCTTGCCGCAGTTGAAGGCACCGCCCAGCACATAGGTCTGCGGGCCGCCCACGGCCGCCATCGAGCCCCAGAAGTCCGTGGTCGTGGCCTGGTAGGCGACGTCCTTCAGCTGCCCGGTGATTCGCCCGTTCTCGATCCTGAAGAAGCGCTGCCCGGTGAACTGGAAGTTGTAGCGCTGCATGTCGATCGACCAGGACCGGTCGCCGACGACGTAGATGCCCCGGTCCACGCTCCCGATCAGGTCCTCGGTGGACAGCCCGCCGGGATCCGGCCGCAGCGACACGTTGGCCATCCGCTGCACCGGCACATGCCCGGGGGAGTCGGCGAACGCGCACCCGTTGGACCGGTCGAACCCGGTCAGCCTCGCGATCCTGCGGTCCAGCTGGTAGCCGACGAGCGTGCCGTCCTTCACCAGGTCCCAGGACTGCGCCTCGACGCCCTCGTCGTCGAAGCCGACGGTCGCCAGGCCGTGCTCGGCGGTGCGGTCGCCGGTGACGTTCAACAGCTCGGAGCCGTACCTGAGCTTGCCCAGCTGGTCGAAGGTGGCGAAGGAGGTGCCGGCGTAGGCGGCCTCGTAGCCGAGGGCGCGGTCCAGCTCGGTGGCGTGGCCGATGGACTCGTGGATGGTCAGCCACAGGTTGGACGGGTCGACCACCAGGTCGTACAGGCCCGCCTCCACGCTCGGCGCCCGCATCTTCTCGGCCAGCAGCTCCGGGATCCGCTCCAGCTCGGACTCCCAGTCCCAGCCGGTCCCGGTCAGGTACTCCCAGCCGCGCCCGACCGGCGGGGCCAGGGTCCGCATCGAGTCGAACTCGCCGCTGGACTCGTCCACCGACACGGCCGTCAGCTGCGGGTGCAGCCGAACCCGCTGCTGGGTGGTCACGGTGCCCGCGGTGTCGGCGTAGAACTTGTTCTCGTGCACGGTGAGCAGCGAGGCGTCCACGTGGTTCACGCCCGGCGCCGCCAGCAGCCGCGAACTCCAGTCCTCCAGCAGCGCGGCCTTCTCCTCGGCGGGCACCGAGAACGGGTCGATCTCGTACGACGAGACCCACGTCTTCTCCGCGTGCACCGGCTCACCGGCCAGCTCCACGCGCTCGTCCGACCCGGCCGCCCTGATCACCTGCGCCGAGAGCTTCGCCATCGCCACCGCCTGCGAGGCGACCTTCGCGGCCGCGTCCAGACTCAGGTCCACGCCGGACGCGAAACCCCACGTACCGCCGTGCACGACCCGGACCGCGTACCCGAGGTCGGTGGTGTCGGACGACCCGGCCGGCTTGGCGTCCCGCAGCCGCCAGGACGCGCTGCGCACCCGCTCGAACCGGAAGTCCGCGTGTTCGGCCCCCAGCGCACGCGCGCGTGCGAGCGCGGCGTCGGCGAGGGCGCGTAGGGGGAGCGCCAGGAATGACTGATCGACTTCGTGGGGCACCGGTGGGATCCCTTCGGGCGCTTGCCTGTGGTGACCTTCGGAGGCAGTGAATCACGTCTCGCTCCGCGCGCTCCTGGGATAAAGACGCGCGGTGTTCGGCTGGAGCGGACGGAGAGGAACGCCCCGGCCGCCAAGGATGGGAAAGCCCTGGCTCGTGGCGTCCTGCTGGGCAGTAGGGTGGCTCAGTTGCATAGTGCCCCTCGGCTGCCGGCCGTCTCACGGGGGCGTGGCACGCGGGCAAGCGGTGATACAGAACTCAAGGGGGACCGGCCGACCCATGGACGTCTTCGGTGTCCATCACGACCTCATCGCCGAGTACGAGGCGTTCACCAGCTCTCTCGTCGCGGTTCGGGACCCGGAGATCGAGAGTCATCTCGCCGACGAGCGCGTGCGTAAGACCCGCTGGCCCGATCCCAAGCTGGCCCTGAACCCGACCTTCCGCAGTGGCGGGACCGTGGCCGCGATGTGTGACGACGGTCTGCTGCATCCGATGTGCAGGGAGTACTTCCGGCACAAGAAGCACCCGACCGACCCGGGCAGTCGCACCCTCTCCCTGCATGAGCACCAGCGTGAGGCCATCGTCGCCGCCGACCGTGGAGACTCGTACGTACTCACCACAGGCACCGGCTCGGGCAAGAGCCTGACCTACATCGTGCCGATCGTCGACCGGGTGCTGCGGCACCCGAACCCCGACGGGATTTCGGCGATCGTCGTCTACCCCATGAACGCCCTGGCCAACAGCCAGCTCCACGAGCTGGAGAAGTACCTCACGTGGGGCATCCCGGAGGACCGCCGCCGCAAGGTGACCTTCGCGCGGTACACCGGCCAGGAGGACGCCGAGCAGAAGCTCCAGGTCCTGCGGAAGAAGCCGGACATCCTGCTCACCAACTACGTGATGCTGGAGTATCTCCTCACCCGCCCCGACGAGCGGCGGGAACTGATCGGCGCCGCGCGTGGCCTGCGCTTCCTCGCCCTCGACGAGCTGCACACCTACCGGGGCCGTCAAGGAGCCGACGTGGCTCTCCTCGTGCGTCGGCTGAGGGACGCCTGCGAAGCACCCGACCTCCAGTGCGTCGGCACCTCGGCCACGATGGCCACAGGCGTCACGTTCGCCGAGGCCCGGGAGGAGATCGCCGACGTGGCCTCGCGCCTGTTCGGCACGGAGATCCGCTCGGACCGGGTCATCGGCGAAACGCTGGAGCGCTCGACCGACCCGGGGGCCGCCGCCGTCCCCGGAGTCCATCCCCACGAGCCGCTCGCCGACGCGGTACGCCGAGCGGCCGCCACGCCCCACGAGCTCCCGACCGAGTACGACGACCTGAGCTGTGATCCCCTCGCCGTCTGGGTCGAGGACACCGTGGGCCTGGCCGTGGAGGAGCCCAGCGGACGGCTCGTCCGCCGCCCTCCGCTCACGATCCCGCAGGCTGCCGCCCTGCTGGCTGACGCGAGCGGGGAATCCGCTGATGTATGTCACCGCGCCATCGAGACCGTGCTCCACGTCGGTGCGAAGGTCCGGCACCGGGAGCTGGACAGGCCCCTGTTCGCCTTCCGGCTTCACCAGTTCCTGTCCAAGGGCGACACCGTCTACGTCAGCCTCGAGCCTCCCGGCCGTCGCCACATCACCAGCCAGTACCAGATCCGCGTCCCCGACCACCGCGACAAGCCGCTCGTCCCGCTGCACTTCTGCCGTGACTGCGGCAAGGAATACCTGGTGGTCACCCGCCCCGCCGAGCACGAGGGCACGGTGTTCGAGGCCCGGGAGGACCCCGACGCCCCGGCCACCCACGGCGACGGTTTCCTCTACGTCAGCGACGACCGGCCCTGGCCGGACGAGCACGACCAGGACGCCGTGTTCCGGCGCCTCCCGGCCAGCTGGGTCGAGACGGACGACGAGGGCCGGTCCACGGTCCTGAAGGCCCGCTCCGGAGATCTCCCGGAGGAAGTGTGGATCGGCCCCGACGGTCGGGCCGCCGAGCCCGGCACGGGGCTGCGTGCCTGGTGGATCGCCGCTCCGTTCCGGTTCTGCCTGCACTGCCGCACCTCGTACGAGCAGCTGCGGCTCAAGGACCTCGCCAAGCTGGGCACCTTCTCCGCGGAGGGCCGCAGCTCCGCCGTCTCCCTCATCAGTTCCCGCGTCGTACGGTCCCTGCGCGAGCAACCCGACCTGACGAAGAAGGCCCGCAAGCTCCTCACCTTCGTCGACAACCGGCAGGACGCCAGCCTCCAGGCAGGGCACTTCAACGACTTCGCGCTCGTCAGCCAGGTGCGCGGCGCCCTGTACCGGGCGCTGGCGACGGCGGGTGAACGCGGGCTGACGTACGACCGGCTGCCCCTGGCCGTCTTCGACGCCCTCGCACTCCCGCTGGCGACCTATGCCAGAGTGCCGACCGCCCGGTTCCACCAGCGCGATCTCGCCCACTCGGCACTGCGCGAAGTGCTTGCCTACCGTGTCTACGCCGACCTGGAGCGCGGCTGGCGCGTCACCATGCCCAACCTCTCCCAGACCGGGCTGTTGCGCTTCGACTACACCGACCTCGCCGAAATCGCGGCCGACCCCGAGTGCTGGGAGGGCTGCCACCCCCTCCTCACCGGCGACTCGGCCGACCACCGGGAGCAGCTGGCCCGCAACCTCCTCGACGAGCTGCGGCGCTCCCTCGCGGTGGAAGTGGAATGTCTCACCCAGGAGGGCTTCGACCGGCTCGGCAGCGTCAGCGAGACCCACCTCGTCGCTCCCTGGGCCCTGTCGGCGCGCGAGCCGCGCGTCCGCTCCCGTCTCGCCTACGCGGGCCCCGGCCGGACCGGCACCGCGGCCGACACGGTGCACCTCAGCGGCCTCGGCGGGTACGGCCGTTATCTGCGCCGCATCGGCCAGTTCGCCGCCCTGCCGGGCCAGGCCGGAAAGCGCATCCCCGTCGCCGACGCCGACGCGATCATCAGGGACCTGATGCGCGTGCTGCGCGAGTGCGGGCTGCTCGCCGTCGTCCAGGAGGAGCGCGACGGCTCCTACGGCCACCAGCTGCGCGCCTCCGCCCTGCACTGGCTCCCTGGTGACGGGACGAGGCCCGAGCCCGATCCGGTGCGCAAGGTGACCGACGCGGAGGCGGACGTCCGTGTGAACCCGTACTTCCGCGACCTGTACCGTGCCGGGGCCGCCGGACTCACCGGAATCAGGGCCCACGAGCACACCGCGCAGGTGGACTCCACGACCCGTCGCATCCGTGAGGACGCGTTCCGGGACGGCGACCTGGAGATCCTTTACTGCTCCCCGACGATGGAGCTGGGCGTCGACATCGACGAGCTGAACGCCGTGGGTATGCGCAACGTCCCGCCGACCCCGGCCAACTACGCGCAGCGTTCCGGACGCGCGGGGCGCGGCGGTAAGCCCGCGCTCGTCACCACGTACTGCTCGACCGGTTCCCCGCACGACCAGTACTACTTCCGCCGCCCCGGCCTCATGGTGTCCGGCAGCGTCACCCCGCCCCGCCTCGACCTCGCCAACGAGGAACTGATCCGCTCCCACGTCCACTCGGTCTGGCTCGCCGAAACCGGCGTCCACCTCGGCAGCCGTCTCACCGATGTGCTCGATGCCGAGACCGCGGACCCGGACGGGGGGCGGTGGCCGCTGAACCTCCTGCCGCGGGTGCGGGACGACCTGGACAGCGAGACCGCCCGGCTGCGTGCCATCAGCCGGGCCACCGAGGTCCTCGCCCCCCTCCACGATGAGCTCTCGGACGCCTCCTGGTGGTACGACGGCTGGGTCGAGCGCACCGTCCGCCAGGCGCTCGGCAGTCTGGACGCGGCGTGCGAACGCTGGCGCCGCCTCTACCGCACCGCCCGGACCGAGGTCGAACAACAGCACCGCCGGGCCAACGACCTCTCGCTCAGCCGCCGGGACCGCGACCGCGCCGCCGGCCGGCGTGCCGAGGCCGAGAACCAGCTGAGGCTGCTGCGCAACGAGGCCGACAGCGAGTCGTACAGCGACTTCTACACGTACCGCTACTTCGCCTCCGAGGGGTTCCTGCCCGGCTACTCCTTCCCCCGGCTGCCGCTGGCGGCGTACGTGCCCGGAGAGCGTTCGGCCGGCATGTACGGGCAGCGCAACGGCGCCTACATCCAGCGCCCCCGCTTCATCGCGATCGGCGAGTTCGGGCCCGGCGCGCTGATCTACCACGAGGGCAACCGCTACACCATCGACCGCGTGACGGTTCCCATGGGCGATCGCCCCGGACAGGTGGCCACCAGCGACATCAGGCTCTGCGAGGCCTGCGGCTACTGGCACGACCGGGTCGAGGGCGCCGACCGCTGCGAGAACTGCGACGTCCCGCTCCACCGCACCCTGCCGAAGCTGATGCAGCTCACGCAGGTGCACGCGGAGCCGCGCCGCCGGATCTCCTCCGACGAGGAGGAACGCCTCAAGCGCGGCTTCCACCTGCGGACCGTCTACCGGTACGCCCCGGGGGGTGCCTACGAGGCCCAGGTACGCGGCGTGGACGGAGCGCTCCTCGCGGAGGTCACCTACGGGGACTCGGCCGGCGTCCGCGTCCTCAACCTCGGCTACCGCAAACGGGATGCCAAGGACCGCTCGGGCCAGGGCTTCTGGCTGGACCCCGTCAGCGGCAGATGGCTCTCGGAGAGCAAGGCGGCCCGCCTGGCCCAGGAGGAGTCGGCCGAGGAGGAGTCCCTGGCGTCCTTCGACCGGGCTCAGCGCACCCTCCAGGTCATTCCCTACGCGCAGGACACCAAGAACATCGCCGTACTGAGACTGGCCGAGCCGGTCGACGACATCACCGCGGTGTCCCTGCGGTACGCGCTGGAGCGCGGCATCGAGGCGCACTTCCAGCTGGAGGACTCCGAGCTGGAGAGCGAGGACCTGCCGGACGCAGAGCGGCGCGGCCGGACCCTGTTCGTCGAGAGCGCCGAGGGCGGCGCGGGCGTGCTGCGTCGGCTGTACGACGACGAGAACGCCCTCAAGCTGGTGGCGCGGGAGGCCCTGCGGATCATCCACTACGACGAGGACGGCAAGGACCTCGACCGGGCGGAGGGCGCGCCCGAGCGCTGCGAACTGGGATGCTACGACTGCCTGTTGTCCTACTCCAACCAGGGCTTCCACCGGCGCATCGACCGGCACCGGGCTGCGCCGTGGCTGGTGGCGCTGGCCCGTTCTGGTACGAAGGACGAGTCCCGCCCGGAACCCTTGACGGCACCCGCTGCGCACCGGGAAACGGCACCTGGCACGCCCGTCGAGGCGTTCCTGCGCCTTCTCGCGGACGGCGGGCACCGGCCCCCCGACGAGACCGCCACCGACGTCGCGGACGTGGTCTACCACCTCCCCGGCGCGGAGGTCGCCGTATTCCTGGAGTACGCCGGCGCCCGGCGGCTCGGCGAGCAGGACGAGTACCGCATGATGGACGACGGCTGGCTGGTGATCAGGGCCGGCGCCGAACCCGACTGGAAGGACACCGTGCGCGCATACCCGGACGTCTTCGGTATCGGCCGCGACCACAGGGGAGGCGACCGATGAGCACCGCGACCGGCCACGCGCCAGGAACCCTCGTGCGCGCCCGGGACCGCGACTGGGTCGTCCTGCCGGGCACCACCGAGAACCTGGTCCTCGCCCAACCCCTCGACGGGGACCGCGAGTTCGTCGCCGCCCTCTTCCCCGACGAGGTCCGCGAGCCGGGCTTCGGCCGCCCCCGGGCCGTTCCTGGCGAGGCCGGTGACTTCGCCTCCGCCTCACTGCTGCGCACCGCCCTGCGCATCGCCTCCACAGCGGGCGCCGGCCCCTTCCGTTCCCTGAACGCGGTCGCCGTCGAGCCCCGCCAGTACCAGCTGGTGCCGCTGATGATGGCGCTGCGCATGGACCCCGTACGCCTCCTCATCGGCGACGACGTCGGTATCGGCAAGACCGTCGAGTCGGCGCTGATCGCGAAGGAGCTCATGGAGCAGGGCTCGGCCCGCAACATGACCGTGCTCTGCTCGCCCTCGCTCGCGGAGCAGTGGCAGCGCGAGCTGCGCGACAAGTTCGGCATGGAGCCGGAGCTGGTTCTGCCGTCCACGGCCGCGCGGCTGCAGAAGGCGATCGACGACCCCGGCCGTTCGATCTTCGACCACTACCCGGTCACCGTCGTCTCCACCGACTTCATCAAGCAGGACGAGCGCCGCGACGCGTTCCGCCGTCACTGCCCCGACATCCTCATCGTCGACGAGGCGCACACCTGCGTCGGAACGGGCGGCAACGAGCAGCAGAAGCGGTACGAGCTGCTGTCGGCGCTCGCCGACCGTACCGAACGCGACCGCCACCTCGTCCTTGTCACCGCCACCCCGCACAGCGGGGACCCCCAGGCATTCTCCAAGCTCACCGGCCTGCTCGACCCCTCCCTGCGCACCCTGGACACCACCCGGTCCGCCGACCGCGACAAGCTGGCCCGCCACTTCGTGCAGCGCCGCCGCCACGACATCAAGCGCTACGTCGGGCAGGAGACGCCCTTCCCCGAGGACCGGGACACCCAGGACGCCCTCTACCGCCTCGACGCGGACTACGCGCGCTTCGTCGCCGACGTCCTCGCCTACACCCGCCAGCAGGTGCGCGGCTCCGGCGGCGACCACCATCAGCGCATGTCCTGGTGGACGGCGCTCACCCTGCTGCGCTGCGTCCTGTCGTCGCCCGCCGCGGCCGCCGCGACCCTGCGCACCCGCTCCCTGATCACCGCCACCCGCACCCCGGCCGAGGCGGACAAGCTGGGCCGGGCCGCCGCCTTCGAACTCACCGACGATGAGACCGCCGAGGGCATGGACGTGGTGCCCGGCTCACTCCCGGACGAGGACGTCGCCACCCCCGAGAAGCCCTCGCGAGGACGTACGAGCGAGGCCAAGGCCCTCTCCGACTTCGCCGACCGGGCGGACGCCCTGGCCGGCCCCGAGACCGACGCCAAGCTGCGCATCCTCGTCGACCGGGTCAAGCGGCAGCTGGTCGAAGGCTACGACCCGATCGTCTTCTGCCACTACATCCCGACCGCCGAGTACGTCGCCCAGCACCTCAAGGAGGAACTGGGCCGCAGCGCCAGCGTGGAGGCGGTCACCGGCACCCTCCACCCCGACGCCCGGCAGGCCCGAGTCGACGAGCTGACAGCCCGCCGCGGCCGGCACGTCCTGGTCGCCACCGACTGCCTCTCCGAGGGCGTCAACCTTCAGGAGCACTTCGGCGCCGTCATCCACTTCGACCTGTCCTGGAACCCGACCCGCCACCTCCAGCGGGCGGGCCGCGTCGACCGGTTCGGCCAGCCGCGCCGCCGCGTCCGCGAGATCACCGTCTACGACACGGACACCGGTATCGACGGCCTCGTCCTGAAGGTTCTCATCCAGAAGCACAAGGACATCGCCGACCAGACCGGTGTCGCCGTCCTCGTCCCCGACCAGGGCCGAGGCGTCCTTGAAGCCCTCGCCAGCGCGCTGCTGCTGCGCGGCAAGCAGCCCGAGGGCCAGCTCACCCTCGACTTCGAGGCCGACCCCGATTTTGGTCGTGCCCGCGAGGCCCTGCACAAGGAGTGGGAGTCGGCGGCCGAACGCGAGTCGAAGGTGCTCACCAAGTTCGCCCACTCCGGTCTGCACCCCGAGGAGGTGGAAGCCGAGCTGGACGCGCTGCGGCAGGCGCTGGGCGACCCCGGGGACATCGCCACCTTCGCCCGCGAGGCCCTGGCCCAGCTGGGCGCTCAGCCGATCGGCGACGCCCGCGACCGAGGCTTCAAGGCCCCTGTCGACCCGCTGCCCACCGGCCTCAAGCACGCTCTCGGCTTCTACGAGGACGGTGACCAGACCGCGGCGCCGGGCGGCGCGCCCAAGGCGAAGGCCAAGGGCCGCGCCAAGACCGTTGCCCGCGACCTCGTCTTCCGGGAGGACCTCCCCGTCGCCCGCGGCGAACACGCCCTGTCCCGCACCGACCCCGCCGTGCGTGCCCTCGCCCGCTATCTCCTCGACGCGGCCGTCGACACCGCCGTGCCGTCCGAGGAGCGCCCGGCACGGCGCCTCGGCGTGATCCGCACCGCCGCCGTGGACCGCCGTACGGTCCTGCTGCTCGCCCGCTACCGCTTCCGCCTGACCCTGCCCGGCCGCACGGCGAGTGACGAACCACGCGTCCTGGTCGCCGACGACGCCCAGGTCCTCGCCTGGCGGACCGGCGACGACGGCCGCCGCGCCTGGCTGTCCGACGAGGAGACCGCCGCCCTGCTCACCGCCACCCCCGACCTCAACACCCTGCCCGCCCTGCGCGACCAGCAGGCCGCCCGCGCCGCCGCCGAACTCGACGACGACGAGATCCACGACCACTTGGCCGCCCGCGGACGACTCCTCGCGGACCGGCTGCGCGACGCCCACCAGCGGGTCCGCGAGGCCGCCGGCCAGCGCGGCCGTGAGCGCGGCGCCGCCGCCGTACGCCGCATCGATGTCCGGCCGTCCGGCGACCCGGACCTGCTCGGCGTGTACGTGTACCTCAACGCCCCGGCCGCACAGCAGCCCGCTTCCGGAGGAGACCGGTGACCGCCCTCGCCCCCGACCGCCTCCCCGCCTCCGCCGCCGTCCGCGTCGAGGGCGGCCTGCTCTCCGCCGACCTCCTCGGCAAGATCCGCGTCGGCGACCCCGAACTGCCCGGCGGCGCGCCCGCCGACTACGGACTCGGGCGCGGCGTGCGCATCGAGGACGCCGCGAGCCGCAAGTGGAACGCACTGCGCGCCGCGTACACCTCCCTCCAGGAGGAGCTGAAGGAACTCGACGGCAAGGCCGACCCGACGAAGGCGACCCGCGTCTGGCTGCTGACCCTCCTGGAGGAACTGGGCTACGGCCGCCTCCCCGCCCGGCGCGGCGGCATCCGGCTGCCCGGCCGCGACCCGTACCAGGTCAGCCACCAATGGCAGGACCACCTCCCCGTCCACCTCCTCGGCTGGACCACCCCCCTCGACCGCTGGTCGGCGGGCAGCTCCCGCAGCCCCCAGTCGATGATGCAGGAGCTGCTCAACGCCTCTCCGGACCACCTGTGGGGCATCCTGTCCAACGGCCGCGTCCTGCGCCTGCTGCGCGACTCCACGGCCCTCGTCGGTTCCGCCTACGTCGAGTTCGACCTCGAAGCGATCTTCGGCGGCGGCGACTTCTCCGACTTCCTGCTGATGTACGCGCTACTGCATGCCTCCCGCCTGGAGCTGGTGCCCAAGCCGGAGAAGAAGCGCAGGGGCTCGGCCGTCGCTGAGGAAGACGAGGAGGAGACCGGGGAAGAGGAGACCGAGGAACAGGAGGCCGAGGAGACTGGGGCGGCCACCGCTGCCGAGGACATCCGGCTCACTCCGGCCGACTGTCGTCTGGAGTGGTGGCGCGACTTCGCCGTCGAAACGGGCATCCGCTCCCGCAACCTGCTGCGCGACCAGGTCGCCAAAGCGCTGAACATCCTCGGCACGGGCTTCCTGCAGAACAACCCGGACCTGGCCGAGGCGATCACAGTCGGCGGCCGCCGTGCCCTGGACGACTTCCATCACGAACTGCTCCGTCTCGCCTACCAGCTGATCTTCCTCTTCGTGGCAGAGGACCGCGATGCGCTGCTCGTACACCTGGGCAGCAGGGCCACCAAGGCCGAGGTGAAGGCGAACCAGGCGGCCCGCGAGCGCTATGGGTTGTACTTCTCCACCGCCCGCCTGCGCCGCATCGCTTCGCGCCGCAAGGGCGACCACCACACAGACCTGTGGCAGGGCCTCGTACGCGTCCTCAACGCGCTCGGCACCATCGGCGGGGAACCCGCGCTGGCGCTCCCCGAACTCGGCGGCCTCTACTACCTCCCCGAGCCGGACGAGATCGACCGGGAGGCCCAGCCCACCCGCCTGCCCGGCGGCTCCGAGCCGCTGCGCATGGCGAAGCTCCCCAACGAGCGGCTGCTGGAGGCCGTCCGCCTGCTCTCCCGCATCAAGGACAAGGGCCGCACCACCCGCGTCGACTACCGCCACCTGGGGGCCGAGGAACTCGGCAGCGTCTACGAGTCCCTGCTGGAACTCGTCCCGGCCCGCGAGCCGGACAACGAGCTGTTCGAGCTCAAGGACCTCGTCGCGGGCAACAAGCGCAAGCTGACGGGCTCCTACTACACCCCGTCGTCTCTGATCGAGAAGCTGCTCGACAACGCCCTCGACCCGGTCATAGAGCGCTACGCCGCCTCGCGTGTCCCGGACCACCTGCTGCGGATCAACTTCGTGGACCCGTCCTGTGGTTCGGGTCATTTCCTGGTAGCTGCGGCCCGGCGCATAGCACTGCGTTACGCGCAGATGGTGCACGGAGAGAGCCAGCCGGCCCCGGAGCTGGTCCGCGAGGCGATGGCCAAGGTCGTACGCCACTGCGTCCACGGTGTCGACATCAACCCGCTGGCCGCCGAACTGGCCAAGGTGTCGCTGTGGCTGGAGTCGTTGACCCCCGGTGAGCCCCTGGCGTACCTCGACGACCGCGTGAAGACCGGCAACGCCCTGCTCGGCGCGACCCCGGCCGCGCTGGAGAGGGGCATTCCGGACGGTGCCTTCGAGAAGCTGGAAGGCGACGAGCAGCCGGTCGTCACCAAGCTGCGCCAGCAGAACGACCGGGAACGGAAGGGCGCGGAGCACCTCCCGTTCGCCGAGAGGGGCGTGCGGACCAGCACGGCGACCGTTCGGGTGGAGGCGGAGAAGGTTGCGAAGATCGGCGACCACAGCCTGGCCGAAGTACGCCAACACGCCCGCGCGCACCGCGAGTTCGAGAAGCGGCCCGAGCTGCGGCACATGAAGCGCGTCGCGGACGTCTGGAGCGCCTCCTTCCTCTGGCCCAAGCACAAGGGCGCACCCACGGCGATCACGACCAACGTGCTGCGTGCCGTGGAGAAGGACAAGGAGGACCGGCCGCTGGAGGAGGCGGCGGCCGAGCTGATGCTGCGGGACATCGTCCGCCGCAACCAGTTCTTTCACTGGCACCTTGAGTTCCCGCGCGTCTTCAAGGTGGAGGACGGTGACGCCACGGACGTCAACCCGGAGACGGGCTGGCAGGGCGGCTTCGACGCGGTCCTGGGTAATCCGCCCTGGGAGCGGGTCAAGATCCAGAAGAAGGAGTGGTTCGCGGCCCGGGACGAGAAGATCGCCGCGGCGGACACGGCCAGCATCCGCGACCGGATGATCGAGAAGCTCGCGACGAGTGTGGACGAGGAGGGACGCCCTAACGAGGGCGACCGCCAGCTGTACGCGGAGTACCAGTTCGACCAGCGGGAGTCCAAGGGCCAGGTCACGATGTACCGGAAGTCGGGCCTGTTCCCGAGGACCGGCTTCGGCGACGTGAACACGTACGCGGTCTTCGCGGAGAAGGCGCGGCAGATGATCGACCCGAAGGGCATGGCCGGGCTGGTGCTGCCGACGGGGATCGCGACGGACAAGACGACGGCGGGGTTCTTCTCGGATCTGGTGGAGAAGCGGCAGATGGCCAGCGTGCTGGACTTCGAGAACGAGGAGAAGCTGTTTCCGGCCGTCCACCACTCTTATAGGTACTGCCTCTTTACCGTGGTAGGGCGTGATCGCGCAGGTGAGACGAGCGAAGTCCGGCTCGCGTTCCGGGCGCGACGGCCGGACCAGTTGGACGCGCGGGAGTTCATGCTGGATGAGGAGGGATTCAAGCGGATCAACCCGAATACGGCGACGGCGCCGGTATGTGAGAGCCCGGAGCACTTGAGGGTGCTGGAGGAGATGCACGCCAGGGTGCCGGTGTTGCTGCGGCGTGTGAGCGGTGGTCCAGCGGACCCGTGGAAACTGGGCTCTGCTCCATTCATGACTATGTTCCACATGGCTAGCGCTTCGGGTCTGTTCAAGAGCGAGGCAACGTTGGAGGCTGAGGGGTGGACGCGGCAGGGAACCGTCTTCGAGAAAGGGCCGGAACGGCACCTTCCCCTCTACGAAGGAAAGTTCCTGCATCACTACGACAGTCGCTTCAGCACGTTCGAAGGCGCCACCGAAGCCCAGTTGCGCATGAACACGCTGCCCAGACTTGATGCGGAGCAGCACCGAGACCCTTTGGCTCTGCCACTGCCACGCCACTGGGTTGCTGAGAGAGAAGTCGAGGATCGGCTCGTCGATGACAAGAGTAGGTCGCGCGAGCCTTGGACGCATGGCTGGCTGATGGGCTGGCGAGATGTCTGCCGGGCGGTTGATGAGCGGACGGTGATCGCGTCTGTGCTGCCGAGGACAGCGGTGGGACACACCAAGCCGCTGATGTTGCCTACCTCCGCGAACGAGCCCTTGTACGCCCTGTTGGCCAATCTTTCTGCCTTCGCCCTGGACTTCGCAGCCCGCCAAAAGATGCAGGGTGCCCACCTCACGTACACCTACCTGGAGCAACTTCCCGTCCTGCCCCCCGCCGCCTACGGCCTTTCCGCTCCTTGGACCCAGGACGCCCCCCTAGCGGACTGGATCCGCCCCCGAGTCCTCGAACTCACCTACACCTCCTACGAGATGGCCCCCTGGGCGAAATACCTCGGTGATGACGGCCCCCCCTTCGTCTGGGACGAAACGCGCCGCTTCCTGATGCGCGCGGAGCTGGACGCCGCGTACTTCCACCTGTACGGCATCGAGCGCGCGGACGTGGATCTCATCCTGGACAGCTTCCGGGCGTTCAAGAACAAGCGGCCCGCGCTCTTCGAGGACACCGGGAAGGAGATCGTCCGCGTCTACGAGGCGATGGCCGAGGGCCGACCCTTCACACACCCCTCCCTCACCCCGCCCCCCGCGCAGGGCCCGCGCCATCCTCCGGGCACGAGCCCGCTGACCCGTGTCGTCCCGGCCGGCGGCCCCCCGAAGGGCCCAGCGGCACCGGCGGCCAAGAAGAAGCGCCGCGGCAAGTCCGCCCCCGACCAGCTAGGTGGAGGGCTGTTCGGTCTGGACGAGGTTCAGGGCGGCGACATTCAGCTCGACCTGCTCAACCTGTTCGGCGAGCGCGAAGAGGAGTAGACGCGAGGGCGCAGACCGACGGGCGGGCACGAGACCAACTCCCGTGCCCGCCCGTGAACGTCACATACGGCGTGAACTCAGCCGTCCAGAGACGAGCCCGCCGCGAGTACCGTGAACGCTGCCCAGGCGGCCGGCGTGACGGCGAGGGGACGGATGCCCTTGTCCTTGGAGTCGCGGACGTGGACCGCCTCGGGGCGCATGGCGACCTCCACGCAATTGCCGCCGCCACTGCCGCTGTAGCTGCTCTTGAACCAGGCCAGTTCCGTGCTCATAGCGCTCCTTGCATCTCCCTCAGCAGGTCCACAGTGGCCATGCGACTCAGTGCCTGTGACCGCATCTTCCCATAGCGCTGGAGCATGGAGCTGACCAATTTGGGGTCGGCAAGCAGCGTGCTGCTGTCGTGTCCCTCGACATAGCCGACCCACTGGTGATTGTCGCGTTCGGCGAGGTACATCTGGCCATCGACGCCAGAGTGATCCTCCTGCCGCAGGGGCATGAGCAGGATCTCGACGTTCCGGCGGCTGCCTTGCTCCAAGAGGTTGTTGATGACTTCCCGTGTCACCTCCTTACCTCCGAGCCGGCGTTCCAGAACAGCCTGCTCGATGAGGAAGGAGAACGCTGTGTTCGGGCGCTCCGCCAGGAGCCGCTGCCGTTCCTGCCGGGCTGCGAACTGTCGCTCGAACTGTTCCTCGGACAGAGGCGGAATCTGACGGTCGAAGATCGCCCGAATGTATCCCTCCGGCTGCAACAACCCCGGCACCGCCCGGCACTCATACGCATACAGGGAGATCGCCTCCTCCTCGATCCCCGCCCACTGCCGGAACCACGACGCCAGCCCCGCCCTCCTCGTCAGGCTCCTCGCCGCCGCCGAGAGGATCTTGGTCCCGACCGGCCCCAGTAATTCCTTCGCCCGCGCCGGCAGATCCCCCGGCGGGAACCGCTTCCCCTGCTCGATCTTGGCGATGTACGCGGCCGAGTACCGCACTTGCAGCGCGAACTCCTCCTGCGTCAGGCCGGATTCCTCCCGCAGCGCCTTCAGGACCGCGCCGAAGGTCTTGAGACTGTCGGAGAGTTCCGCTTCAGTGTTGCTCGTACCGCCTCCGCCGTGGTCCACCGTCATCGCCGCGCGCCTCCCGTGCTCACGTCTCCGCGTCCTCACCAACCCCACCCAACCCACCCAGGGTCACGGGGAGTTACCCACCCAGTCCAGAGTGTGCACTGATACAGCCGCGTCTGTATGGGTGTCGTACCTGTTGGCGGGACAGGCGGGACCAGAACGCTGGCTTCATGCCAGCGCCAGAGGCCCAAGCAGCCGTTACCGTAAGTGTGTTCGTCCAGCGGTTCTCCGCCACGCGCCGAGGGGCCCGCCTCGCCCGCAGACTCGCCGTACACCGGCTCGACCTGTGGGGCGTGCCGTACGGCAGCCCGGCCTCCGAGACCGTCGCTCTCGTCGTCGCGGAACTCGCCGCAAACGCTGCCCTCCACGGCTGCGTCCCCGGCCGCGACTTCGAGCTGCGCCTGAGCCACGACCGTGCCGCCGGTGTCGTACGCGTCGAAGTGTCCGACACCCACCCTGGGCGACCCGAGCCCCCCGAACCGGGGGCCCAGCCCCCTGCGGACGCCGAGAGCGGCAGGGGACTGCTCCTCGTCGAGGCCGTCGCCACGCGCTGGGGCGTCGCTGACCGGCTGGGACCCGGGAAGACCGTCTGGGCGGAGTGCGATTTCGGCCAGTGTCAGTAGCGCCAAGTAGGCTTATCCGCCTGTCGAGTCGACGGAAGATTGGATGCCGTGCCTACCATCAGCACCGTCGTGGCCCAAGCTCTCCACACCGCTGCCACCGTCCTGCGCAGGGACGCGACCCAGGACGGCATGGTCTTCCGGGAGCTGTGGGAGCGGGTCCTCGTGCTCAGGCCACGACTGGAGGCGGACTGGGCGAGCGCGGCGGACGACTCCCCGCAGGAGAACAACACGCCCTTCAAGGACTACGTGAACCGGGCCGCGATCAACCTCGTCAGGGCCGGATGGCTCTACCGGGGCAACCGCCGCTGGCAGCTGACCGGTATCGGCCTCGACGCACTCGACCGCTGGCCGGACCCGGTCGACTTCTACGGGGAGGCGGGCCGGCGCTACCGGCGGTGGGAGCGGCAGCAGCTCCTCATCAACGTCGCGGTCACCGCGCTGGAAAAGCTCCCCGACGGCGGGCACTGGGTCACCCTGAAGGAGTTGGCCTCCGAGTTCGACGTCGATCCGGGTGTCCTCGGGCCGGTACTGCGCGGGACGCGCCCGCCGGGCTGGTATCTGGCGCTCGGGGAGGACGGGCAGGCGGGGGCCGGGCTGCCGATGTGGCCCTTCGAGCGCGACCAGTGGCGCTCGCTGCTCAGCGAGGAAGGCCTGCTCGACGAGGGGCGGAGCAGCGTGGACACCGTCCGCGCACTGCCCGACCGGCGGATGCCGGTATGGGAGGCGTTGGCCGCGGCGACGCAGCCGCCCGAGGCTGCGGAGGCGGACGACGAGGACCTGCCCCGACAGCTTTGGATCATCCGGGGCGTGGACGCGGCCACCGGCGTCCCCCTCATCCGGGGACCGTGGCGTGACGACTCGGTCGTCACCCTCGACACGGGCTTCCAGCCCCCGACCCTGGCCGCCCGCGATCTGAACAGCGTCCGCAAGGTGGTCGAGGCGGCGCTCCCCGCCAGCGCACCGTCCCGAAGGGAGGCCGTCGCCCACGAGCTCGACGCCTTCCTCAACCGCATGCGCAAGGGCGACATCGTGCTGTCCACCGACGGCTTCGAGACGTACGTCGGAGTGGTGGGCGGCCCGGCCACTCATGGCACGGAGCGGCTGGAGCGCCCCGTCGACTGGCGCAACCTGAGCAAGCCTCTGGACTTCTTCAAGGACCTGCCCTCCGGGCTCTCCGGAGTGGTCCAGGACGCGGACTCCCAGGTCCTGGAGGCCACCGAGTACGCCGAGACCGTCCTCGCTTTGATCGGCGACATGCCGCGCTCGTCCTCGCTCCCGACCGGTCCGGCCGTCCTGCCCGACGCCACCTCCGAGCTTGCCGAGGCGCTGCACATGCCCGACGCGACCTGGCTCCAGGACTGCGTCGAACTCCTCCGCGCCAAACCGCAGTTGATCTTCCACGGGCCGCCCGGCACCGGCAAGACGTACACCGTCCTCGCCCTCGCCCGCCACCTGGCCGGCGCCTCCAGCGCGACCAACGTCCGCCTGGTCCAGTTCCACCCCGCCTATGCCTACGAGGACTTCTTCGAGGGCATCCGACCCCGCCTGGCGGGCAAGCAGGACGGCGACACGGGCGGCGGGCTCGGCTACGACCTCGTCAAGGGACCGCTGCGCAAGCTCGCCGACGAGGCGGAGCGGCGCCCGGCCGAGGTCTTCGTCCTGGTCGTCGACGAGATCAACCGCGGCCATCTCGCCAAGATCTTCGGCGAGCTGTACTTCCTCCTGGAGTACCGCACCGAGCGCGTCCACCTCCTCTACGGCTCCGACGACGGCCGCGGCTTCCGCCTCCCGCCCAACCTCTACATCCTCGGCACCATGAACACCGTCGACCGCTCGGTGGCGTACATGGACGCAGCCATGCGCCGCCGCTTCTCCTTCATGGAACTGCACCCCGACACCCCGCCCGTGACGGGTGTACTGGCCTCCTGGCTGCGCAGACGTACGGAGCGACAGGGCGGCGACCCGGACGTGTACGACGACTCGTATGTCCGCCTGCTCGACGAGATCAACCGCCTGCTCGCCGCGAACACCCCCGGCGACCGCTCCTTCCGCGTCGGCCCCTCCTACTTCATGCAGGACCTTGCCCACGCGGGTGACGGCGCTCTCGAACGGTTGTGGCGCACCCAGATCATCCCGCTCCTCACCGAGCACCACTGGGGTGACGGCACCGACGTGGAGGCGGTCTACGGGCTCCCGGTCCTGTGCGACCGGCTGGGGATCCCCCTGGGCGGCGACGGCGCTGCCGGTGCTGTCGGCGCCGTGTCCGACGAAGACTCTGCCCCCGCGAACCCGTGACCGCCCACCGCACCCGGCCGCCCCACCACTGCCGGGACACCGCCGGGCTCATCCCTCTCAAGGAGGGCGACAGCTGGACCAGTTGGGACCTCACGCCGGCCCAGGCCCGGACGCTCGCCGAGCACGAGAAACTCGTCCAGATGCGCCCCGCGACAGCCACGCACTGGCGGCTGAAGGCCCGGGACCGGGTCGGTTCCGTACGTCTCGGCTCCGGTGACGGCACAGTCCAGCTGACCATCACCCCCAAGGTGCCGGTCGACCGCCTCCTCCACCTCGTCTCGTACGCCCCGGACCGCGTCCACTTCGACCCGAGACCCGTCGCCGCCGAGGCCCGCCCCGACCTCCTGCCCGCTCTCGCACACGCCTTCGTCTCCGCCGCCGACCGGGCCCTGCTGCACGGCGTCCTGCACGACTACCGGGAGACGTACGACACGCTGCCCGTCGTCCGCGGCCGCATCCGCCACGCCGACCAGCTCCGCCGCAGGCCAGGCGTCCCGGTGCCTCTGGAAGTCCTCTACGACGACCACACCCCCGACATCCCGGAGAACCGTCTTCTCCTCGCTGCCGCCCGTCGACTCCTGCGTGTCCCCGGTCTCGATCCCGTCCCACGCGCCGCCCTCCAGCGCCTCACCGCCCGCCTGGACGGCGTGCGCATCCTGCCCGCGGGAGCCCCGGCCCCGCACTGGACCCTCGACCGGCGCAATGCCCGCTACGCACATGCTCTCGCCCTCGCGGACCTCGTCCTGCGCGGTGCCTCGTACGAACTCGGCGACGGCCGGGAGGGGGAGATCGCCGTGGACGGGATGCTGGTGACCATGTGGCGGCTCTTCGAGGCGTACCTGGCACGAGCGGTCGGCGAGGCTCTGCGCCACCGCGTCGGTGGCAGGCCCGAGCCGCAGGACCGGAACTTCTTCCTGGACGTGGAAGGCAGACACGTACTCAAGCCGGATCTCGTGCACTACCTTCCCTCGCCGCACGACGGGGTGCTGCGTCAGGCCGTCGTCCTCGACGCCAAGTTCAAGACCAGACCCCAGCGGGACGACCTTTACCAGATGACCGCCTACTGCGTCCGCCTCGGTCTCTCCGAAGGCCATCTCGTCTACGCCTCGGGTGCACCAGGCCTGGTGGAAGTGCCGGTGGGGGAGGAGAGACTGAGGATCTGGCAGCACGTCCTCGATCTCGCGCGTCCTTGGCGTGACCTGGCGTCCGATATCGCGGCCCTCGCCGAGTCCGTCGTCGCCGTGCGCACGGTGAGTGCCGTGTGAGCCCCGTGACGCCGGGGAGAGCGCCGACGGAAGGACACACACGTCGTCCCTGGCGGTGATGCCGAGAGTTTCCCCGGCGCGCTCGACTTCGGCGACACTACGGTGAGTCCATGTCCAGCAAGCGCCGTACGACCGGCAAGAGCAAGACGAAGCGCACGAGCGGGCGCGCCCCGGCTTTCCGTGTGGCCGCGCCCGCACTCTCTCCCGCTCAGGCCGCCGAGGAGTGCGTACGGCTGGCGGAACAGTACCCCGAGGACCAGGAGGATCTGCTCCGGGAAGCAGCCGAGGCATGGAGCGACGCCGGCGAGCACGAGCGTGCGCTTGCCCTGTACGAGCGGTTGCTGGACCCGCAGGGCGGGGGCTGCCGGGAGCCGGATCTGGTGGACGCGTTGCGCATCAGCGCGCTGTGGGATGCCGGGCGCGGGGACGAGGCCCGCGCGGCGGCCGCCGCGTTCCGCAGGCGCCATCCCCGGGACGGGGGCGCCTGGACGTTCGTCGCCGAGGCCTTCGAGTCCGAGGACGGGGCGGCGGCTGCGGCCCCGTGGTTCACGGCGGGCATCGCACACGTCCTGGGTGCCGGTACGCCGGTGACAACGGACACTGTGGAGGAATCCTCCGACGGCTCCGACGGCTTCGACGTGGAGACGCTGCTCATCGGCCGCCACCGGGTGCGCCGCCTGCTCGGTGAGGCGCACGACGACTGGGACGACGTGGCGGACGAACTGCACCAGCGGCGTGCGTCGCCTCTGCACGGCCGGATGCGCCCCCTGGACGAACTGCACGACCCAGTTCGTCTGGCGAGGTTGGCGGACGGCGGCCCCGATGCCCTGGCGGCAGAGTTCGAGGAGCTCGCGGACGCTCTGGCCGAGGATGGGACGCTGCACAGTCCACCGGCGACGTGCCTGCTGTTCTGGCCGCAGGAGGAGTTCGTCCGACTGCTTCAGCGCTGGCCGTCCGCCGCGAGCTCGTACGGCGATGACCACGCCGGCCATCTGCGGCAGGTGGAACGTACCCTGCGGGAGCTGTCGGACCAGGGCGGCACACACCTGGCGGTCGGTCGGGCGACGGTAAGTGGTCTGGAGGCATACGCGCGCAGTACCGGCGAGTCTGCCGCCGCCGCAGCCACGTGGTCCGCGTACGCGGCGGAACTGGCTCGCGGCGGTCAGGCCGTCTACTGGCCCCCGCCCCGCAACGGCCCCTGCTGGTGCGGTTCGGCGCGCAAGTACAAGAAGTGCTGCGGAAACCCCGCACTCGGGTGAGCGGCTTTGCGGGCCGCCGTCCAGGCGTTGTGGGTACAATTGCGAAGACGTAGGCACAATGTCTGCGGCAGTAAGGGAGCCCGGCATGAGCACCATTTCTGTTCGCGAGTTCTCGTACAACCCGAGCGCCGTCTTCGCGCGTGTCGAGAAGGGGGAGGCCATCCAGGTCACCCGGCACGGCAACGTGATCGCCATACTGTCGCCGGCCGGGGGCCCTATGGAGCGTTACGCGCATTTGGTGGCACAGGGAAAGATCAAGCTGAAGCCGGTTACCGCTGCCGATCGGCACGGCATGCCGCACTACAAGGTCCCGGAGGATGTCGACCCTCTGGCGGTGCTCATGGCGGAGCGCGAGGAAGACGACCGTTGATCTACATGGACACATCGGCGCTGGTCACGTGGATGACCCGCCGCAGTCATTGGGCCGAGTTGGACGATTTCCTGCAGCAGCGACTCACGGAGCCGCTGGCCACCAGCACGCTCGGGTTCGTGGAAACCGTACGGACTCTGGACCTCGTAGGGCACTTCCCTAAAGCCATGGAGGATCTGGACGCCCGGATCACCGAGATTCTTCTTACCCGAGAGGTGCGTGACGGGGCGGCTTTGTTGATCGGGCGTTTGAGGACGTTGGACGCCATCCATGTGGCCAGCGCGCTGTCCCTGCGGGACGACCTGACCGCACTCGTGACATACGACCTGAGAATGCTCGAGACAGCTCGCACCGAGGGCCTGCCCGCTCACGCCCCTGGAATGGCGGACTGATACGGGGCTCCTCGGCAGCCCGCCGACTGTAGGGACCCGACAGGAGGCGGACCGCGCCACTGTCGGTGCCCGCTCGCCCTGGGACGCGGCGCTACCGATAGGTTTTCGGTGAAGCCGCCTGTCATCGAGGTGTCCGGGCGGGTTGTTCGGAACGCATCAGACCGCTATCGAAAGGGTGATCCGTTGAGCCGCTCGGTTCTCGTCACCGGAGGAAACCGGGGCATCGGCCTCGCCATCGCCCGCGCTTTCGCCGACGCAGGCGACAAGGTCGCGATCACGTACCGCTCGGGTGAGCCGCCGGCCGCCCTGACGGAGCTGGGCTGCCTCGCCGTCAGGTGCGACATCACCGACCCCGAGCAGGTGGAGCAGGCCTACAAGGAGATCGAGGCCGAGCACGGTCCGGTCGAGATACTGGTCGCCAACGCCGGTGTGACCAAGGACCAGCTCCTGATGCGCATGTCCGAGGAGGACTTCACCTCGGTCATCGACACCAACCTCACCGGCACCTTCCGCGTCGTCAAGCGCGCCAACCGCGGCATGCTGCGGGCCAAGAAGGGCCGTGTCGTCCTGATCTCCTCCGTGGTCGGCCTGCTCGGCTCGGCGGGGCAGGCGAACTACGCCGCCTCCAAGGCCGCCCTGGTCGGCTTCGCGCGCTCCCTCGCCCGTGAGCTGGGCTCGCGCAACATCACCTTCAACGTCGTCGCGCCCGGCTTCGTCGACACCGACATGACGCGTGCGCTGAGCGACGAGCAGCGCGCCGGCATCGTCTCGCAGGTGCCGCTCGGCCGCTACGCGCAGCCGGAGGAGATCGCCGCCACGGTGCGGTTCCTCGCCTCGGACGACGCCTCGTACATCACTGGAGCCGTCATCCCCGTTGACGGCGGACTGGGAATGGGTCACTGATCACCATGAGCGGAATCCTCGAGGGCAAGCGCATCCTGATCACGGGTGTGCTGATGGAGTCCTCCATCGCCTTCCACGCGGCCAAGCTGGCCCAGGAGCAGGGCGCGGAGATCATCCTGACCGCGTTCCCGCGGCCCACGCTGACCGAGCGCATCGCCAGGAAGCTGCCGAAGCCCACCAAGGTCATCGAGCTGGACGTCACCAACGACGAGCACCTCGCGCGCCTGGCCGACCTCGTCGGCGAGGAGCTGGGCGGCCTCGACGGCGTCGTCCACTCCATCGGCTTCGCCCCGCAGGACGCGCTCGGCGGCAACTTCCTCAACACGCCGTTCGAGTCCGTCGCCACCGCCATGCACGTGTCGGCGTACTCCCTGAAGTCGCTCACCACGGCCTGCCTGCCGCTGATGCAGAACGGCGGCTCGGTCGTCGGCCTCACCTTCGACGCCCAGTACGCCTGGCCGCAGTACGACTGGATGGGCCCGGCCAAGGCCGCCCTGGAGGCGACCAGCCGCTACCTCGCCCGCGACCTGGGCAAGCAGAACATCCGCTGCAACCTCATCTCGGCCGGCCCCATCGGCTCCATGGCCGCCAAGTCCATCCCGGGCTTCGGCGAGCTGGCCTCCGTGTGGGACCACCGCTCCCCGCTGGAGTGGGACCTCAAGGACCCGGAGCCGGCCGGCAAGGGCATCGTCGCCCTGCTGAGCGACTGGTTCCCGAAGACCACGGGCGAGATCATCCACGTGGACGGCGGCCTGCACGCCATCGGCGCCTGATCGCTGCGGTAGCGGTAGCGGTAGCGGTAGCGGTTGCGATTGCGATTGCGGCTGGGGCTGCCGCTCCGGTTGCTGCCGTTGCCGCTGCTGCTTGTCGTTCCGCTTGAGCGACGGCCGAGGCCCGCACCCTCTCGAGGGTGCGGGCCTCGGCCCGTTCCGCGGCTCGTCCGTCCCGTTCCGCGGCTCATCCGTTCGGACCTCCGGCCGGGCCGGGACCGCCCCGACGGCGCACCCTTGAGGCAGCGTCCACCGCGCGCACCCCTCCGCAGCCGGCCCAGGAGGTCCCCTTGTGCGTCTGTCCCGCAGCCTGGCCCCGCTGACCGTTGCCCTGGCCCTCGTCCTGTCCCTGCCGTGCGACGCGCTGCCGCACGCGCGCGTGAACGACGGCAAGCCGCCCGCGCCGCAGTTGTTCGGCGCCGCCTGCCGCACGGCCGTGAACAGATCCCATGTGGTCGCCTACTGCCACAACCCGTACGTCGACACCGACCGGGTACGCCTGCACATCGAGTGCGCCCGCTGGTGGGACATCGACACCGACAGCGCCCCCGTGGACACCGGGGCCGCCATGACCGTACGGCTGACCGGACGCTGCTGGAAGGAGGTCCGCTCGGTCTGGATCAGTCACCAGAAGGGCCACTGAGCGGGTCCGGACGGCACAGGAACGGATAGCTCGCCGCCTCCGTGGCCGCCGCCTGGGCGTCCCCCGCGCGGATCGCGTCCAGCAGCCGGGTGTGGTCCATGCGCCCCTCCGGCGTCAGCTCGGCGCCGACGCCCGCGCGCAGCCCGTCCCGCAGCACCTCGCCGAGGTCGGCGTACATCGCTGTGATGACGTCGTTGTGGGAGGCGGCCACCACGGCCAGGTGGAAGGTCGAGTCGGCCGTCACGAAGGCCTCCGCGTCCCCGGCCTGCCAGGCATCCTCGCGCCGCGTGAGCAGGGCTTCCAGTTGCTTGAGTTCCTTCTCGGTACGCCGCTCGGCGGCCAGCTTCGCCGCCGCCGACTCCAGCGTGGAGCGCAGCTCGGCGATGTGCCGCGGATCGGCGCCGGCGAACCTGCGGTGCATCACGCCTGCCAGCTCGCTCGTCGCCACCACGTAGGTGCCGGAGCCCTGGCGGATGTCCAGCAGGCCGTTGTGCGCGAGCGCCCGGACCGCCTCGCGGACGGTGTTGCGGGCGACGCCGAGCTGTTCGACCAGCTCGGGCTCGGTCGGGATGCGGGAGCCGACCGGCCACTCGCCCGAGGTGATCTGATTGCGCAACTCGGCGATGACCTGCTCGGACAGCACCGAACGACGCGGGTGGGTCAGAGGCATGGCTCACCTTCGCACGGGAGGTCCGGGCGATGGACCTCCGGGAATGGACAACCAATCATCCCATGATTCTATGATGGTCGGTATGGCTAGCGAGGAAACCAGGACCGCGGAAACACATATGGAGTCATCTACGACGTCTTCGGTGCCGTCGCCCGAGCGTGGCACGACCACCCCGGCAGGCGTCCGCAAGGCGCCCCCCACGCGCGCGTGGACGACACGGCTGGTCGTCGTCGGCATCATGCTGGCCGCGCTGAATCTCCGCCCGGCCATCACCAGTCTCGGCGCGCTCCTGGAGGAGGTCCGCGACGGCCTCGGCATGAGCGGCAGCGTCGCCGGGCTGCTCACCTCCGTGCCCCCTCTCTGCTTCGCGATCTTCGGCGTCACCGCGCCCCGCCTGGCCCGCCGCTTCGGCCCCGCCGCCGTGGTGTGCGCCGGCATGGTCGCCATCACCGCCGGCCTGCTGATCCGGCCCTTCGTCGGGAACACGGCCGGATTCCTGGCCGCCAGCGCCCTCGCCCTCATGGGCATCGCCGTCAGCAACATTCTGATGCCGGTCATCGTCAAGCGCTGGTTCCCTGACCGAGTCGGCTCCATGACCGGCCTGTACTCGATGGCGCTGGCCCTCGGCACCTCTCTCGCCGCGGCCGTCACCGTGCCCGCGACGGATGCCCTGGGCGGCAGTTGGCAGTACGGGCTCGCCGTCTGGGCCGGGCTCTCGGCCGCCGCCGTCCTGCCCTGGCTGCCGCTCGTGCGCGACCGGGGCACCGGCACCACCCCCACCCCCACCCCTGCCCCGCAGACCGCGTCCGCGGCGGAGGACCGGCAGGCCCCGCTGCGGATCACCCGGAGCCGCACCGCCTGGGCCCTCGCCGTCTTCTTCGGTCTCCAGGCCACCGCCGCCTACGTCACGATGGGCTGGATGGCGCAGATCTTCCGCGACGCCGGCGTCCCGGCGAGCACCGCGGGCCTGCTGCTCGCGGTCACCATGGTGATGGGTGTGCCACTGGCCTTCGTCATCCCGCGACTCGCCACCCGGCTGCCCCACCAGGGACCGATCGTGCTGGCCCTGGGCGTCTGCGGCCTCGCCGGATACGCCGGCCTGTACTTCGCGCCGGCCGCCGGCGCCTGGGCCTGGGCCCTGCTGCTCGGCGTCTCCAACTGCGCCTTCCCGCTCGCCCTGACGATGGTCGGCATGCGCGCCCGGACCGGTCCGGGCGTCGTCCAGCTGTCCGCGTTCGCGCAGAGCACCGGCTATCTGATCTCCATCCCCGGCCCGCTGCTGGTCGGCGTGCTCTACCAGCAGAGCGGCGGCTGGGGAGTGCCGATCGCCCTCATGGCCGGCCTGATGCTGCCCCAGATGGCCGTCGGCGTCCTGGCGGGCCGCGATCGTACGGTGGAGGAGGAGGCGGCGCAGCAGGCCAGGTCCTAGCCGCGACCCGCCCGACCGGGCCGAGCTGTTCCATCAGGCCGACCCCGCTGACCCTGCCGACCTTGCCGACTCGTCGGACCCTGCCGACTCGCCCGCCCCGCGCGATCAGTGCGGGACGAAGGGTGCGAGACTGGGCGCATGGAGCAGCCTGTCCTCGACCCGAACCCGCAGAACGGCCAGAAGAAGATGCTCATCGTCTTCGGCTCGTTCTTCGCCATCTTCGTGATCATCGCCATCGTCGCGACGATCGCCTCGCCCTGAGCCGACCGGTCGGGTCGGTCCGGTCGGTCCCCTCGGTTCGGCAGGCCCGGCAGGCCCGGCAGGCCCGGCAGGTTCGGTCCGGCCGGCCTCCGTGGTGGGGTTGTCCCCCCATCCCTTAGGGGGTCAGGGTCAGGGTCAAGTGGGTGGAACTCCGGATGGGGTGACAGCCCGGGAATCCGTACCTTCGAAGTGTGACCGCGGCGGACGGCCACGCACACCACTCGAAGACCCACGGAGGCGACCATGCCGGCCCGTACGCACCCCCGGACCCACCCGGTGACCACGGGCGGCGTCGACATCCGGCTCCGCTGGTGGGCCCTCGCCCTGCCCACCCTCGCCTTCGTCGCCCTGCTCATGCCGATACTGAACCCGTCGGACGCCCACGCGGCGAGCGGCGATCCGGCGGTCACCCATCTCGTCGAGCGGCTGCGGCAGTTCCTCGCGCACTGACCCGGATGCCACCTGTGACGGTGAATCCGCATGTCAACTCCCTGCGCCGGGTGGCCTGTTTCATGCGAAGCTGGGACCCATGAGCGTCGCAGAACCCCGCAAGATCGTCCTCTTCCGGCATGCGAAAGCCGACTGGCCCCAGGTGTCCGACCATGAGCGCCCTCTCGCGGAGCGGGGCCGCATGGACGCCGCCGTCGCCGGCCGCAAGCTGGCCGACACCGGTATCGCCTTCGACCTGGCCGTGTGCTCCACCGCCGTCCGCACCCGCGAGACCTGGAAGCTCGCCGTCCACGAACTCGAGCACCGGCCGAGGACCATCTACGAGGAGCGGGTCTACGAGGCCTCGCCCGGCGAGCTCATCGCCGTGCTCAACGAGACCCCGGACGACGTGCGGAACGTGATCCTCATCGGCCACAACCCCGGCGTGCACGGCCTGGCCGACATCCTGTCCGGCGACTTCGAGGGCGACGCCGACGAGCGGATGCGACGCCGCGGCTTCCCCGCCGCGTGCTTCGCGCTGCTGTCCTTCGACGGCGGCTGGAAGTCCCTGGAACCGGGCACGGCCACACTGGCGGACTACTGGGCACCCTCCGAGTGAGCGCGCGCACGGCAGGAGGGCCCGGCACCGCTGAGGGGTGCCGCATCAGCTGATGATGCCGGGCCCTCCTGCCATGCGCGGCGGACGGCTCGTGCGGCGGACGGCGTACGACCGTCATCCGGGCCGGCTCAGCCCTCGTCGTGGGTCTCCGCCGCCTCGACCTCTTCACGGGTGACGCCCAGCAGGTACAGGACGGTGTCGAGGAAGGGGAAGTTCACCGCGGTGTGCGCGGCCTCGCGGACCACCGGCTTGGCGTTGAAGGCGACACCGAGACCGGCCGCGTTCAGCATGTCCAGGTCGTTGGCGCCGTCGCCGATCGCCACCGTCTGCGACAGCGGCACCCCGGCCTCCGCGGCGAAGCGGCGCAGCAGCCGCGCCTTCCCCGCCCGGTCCACGATCTCCCCGACGACCCGGCCGGTCAGCTTCCCGTCGACGATCTCCAGCGTGTTGGCCTGCGCGAAGTCCAGCCCCAGCCGGTCCTGCAGATCGTCCGTCACCTGGGTGAACCCACCGGAGACGACACCTACTTGGTAGCCGAGCCGCTTCAGGGTGCGGATCAGCGTGCGCGCGCCCGGCGTCAGCCGGACCTCGCTGCGCACCTTGTCCACCACCGAGGCGTCCAGCCCCTTCAGCAGTGCCACGCGCGCGTGCAGCGACTGCTCGAAGTCCAGTTCCCCGCGCATCGCCGCCGCGGTCACCTCGGCGACCTCGTCCTCGCACCCGGCGTGCGCGGCGAACAGCTCGATGACCTCGTCCTGGATGAGGGTGGAGTCCACGTCCATGACCACCAGCCGCTGGGCACGCCGGTGCAGACCGGCGGAGACCACCGCGATGTCGACACCCAGTGCCGCCGCGTCGGACGCCAGGGCCGTGCGCAGCAGCCCGGTCTCCACACCGGAGACGGCGAACTCCACGGCGGTCACGGGGTACTTGGCGAGGCGGAAGATACGGTCGATGTTGCCGCCGGTCTTCGCGATACGGGCGGCGACGGCGGCCGTCGACTCGGCGGTCAGCGGGTGGCCGAGAACGGTCACCAGCGAGCGGCCGATGCCACGCGGACGGTTGTCGCCATGACCCGAGATGATCTCGGCCTGCATCTTCATGGACTCGGCCCAGCTGTGCACCGTCGCCCGCAGGTCCCCCTCGACGCCGGCCGGCGGCTGCGTGATCAGCGCGCACAGCACGAGGCGGCCCCGCGTGACCACCTGCTCGATGTCGACGACGTCGACGAGGTAGGCGGCAAGGGTGTCGAAGAGGCCGGCCGTGATGCCCGGCCTGTCCTTGCCGAAAATCTTGACGAGGAGAGTGGGGACCTCGGGGGTCTGCGAAGCGCTCATGGTGTCACCACCGTATCCGGCACCCAGTGCCCCGCGCCCGGGAGGTCCGCCTGACGGACACGGAACAATGCGTGTCCGGCCGGTGTCGGGGATCTTGCCGCGACGCCACGGCCGGATCGGCCGGGATCCGCCGTACGGCCTCGGCCCTGTCCCGACTGTGCCACGGGTGCGACCCGACGTGCACCTTCGCGTGCGGGGGCGACGCGGAGAGGCTGGAGAAGCCGTAGCCAGAGGCGGAAAGCCGGGGCTCGCTACTCGGGCCGCTTTCCCGGCGAATGCGGGGGCGGGGGCGGAGGCGGTGGAGGCGGCCACTCCCTCGACGCGTTGGGGGAGCGTGCGCCGGGGCGTGCGCCGCGACGGCCCCGGGGTGAGGGCTCGGGGTCGTCCAGCGGGCGGGCGATGGTCGGGGCGCCGTACACGTCGTCCCCCGTGTCCCCAGCGTCGTCCCTGTCATTGTCATGCGCGGCGGACTGCGGCCGCGCGTCCTCGGGCTCCTGGACGCCTGGCACCCGGAGGTAGGGGTTCGTGTCAGGATTCGGCGGCCGATACGGCTGCCTCGGCACGTACGGCCCGCCCTCACCTTCCCGCACCGCCGATGTCACCGTCGCCGCCACCGCCACGGTCGCCGCCACGGTCGCCGCCACGGTCATCGCCACCGCACCCCGCCCCGGACCCACCGCCCGGGACCCCGCGGCCCCGGTCGCGCGGGCGAGCAGCGCGCCCGCCGCCCCCGCGGTCGCTCCCCACACGGCGCCCAGCAGGAGCGCCGCGCCGAGGCGGCCGTGCAGCTCGATGCCCGCGCCGAAGGCGTCGAAGCCCAGCACAGAGAGCGACGCGTTCACCGAGACGTCCGTCAGCCAGGCGAGAAAGGGCAACGCGAACGCCGTCGCCCCACCGAGCCGCAGCGCACATCGACCGACGAAACGTGCGGTTCCACCGGGGCTGGCGAGGCTTTGGGCGTTACCGGGGTCGGCGAGGCCGTGGGCGCCACCGGGGTCGGCGAGGCCTTGGGCACCACTGGGGCTGGCAGAGCCTGTGGCGCCGCTGGGGCTGGTGAAGTCTGGGGTGTCACCGTGACCGGCGAAGCCTTGGACGCCACCCGGGCCGACAGAGGCCGCGGTGCTACCGGGGCCGGCAGAGCCTGCGGTGCTACTGGGGCCCGCGTAGCCCGGGGCGCCACTGGCGCTGGCGAAGTCTGGAGTGTCACCGGGACCGGCGTAGCGCGGGGTGCCACCTGGGCCGGCGTAGCCCGGGGTGCCACCTGGGCCGGGGAAGCCCGGGGTGCCACCTGGGCTGGCGGAGCCTGTGGCGCCACCTGGGCTAGCAGAGCCCGCGGTGCCACCGGCCCCGGCGAAGCCTTGGACGCTACCCGGGCCGACAGAGGCCGCGGTGCCACCTGGGCCAGCAGAGCCTGCGGTGCCATCTGGGCTGGTGAAGCCCTGGACGCCGCCCGGGCTGGCAGAGCCCGCGGTGCCACCTGGGCCGGCGTAGCTCTGGACGCAGCCCAGGCCGGCGGAGCCTAAGGTGCCACCTGGGCCGGCGTAGTCCTGGACGCCGGCCAGGCCGGCGGAGCCTAAGGTGCCACCTGGCCCAGCAGAGCCCGCGGTGCCACTTGGGCTGGCGGAGCCTGTGGCGCCACCTGGGCTAGCAGAGCCCGCGGTGCCACCGGCCCCGGCGAAGCCTTGGACGCTACCCGGGCCGACAGGGCCCGCGGTGCCACCTGGGCCAGCAGAGCCTGCGGTGCCATCTGGGCTGGTGAAGCCCTGGACGCCGCCCGGGCTGGCAGAGCCCGCGGTGCCACCTGGGCCGGCGTAGCTCTGGACGCCGCCCAGGCCGGCGGAGCCTAAGGTGCCACCGGCGCCGGCGTAGTCCTGGACGCCGCCCAGGCCGGCGGAGCCTAAGGTGCCACCTGGGCCGGCGTAGTCCTGGACGCCGGCCAGGCCGGCGGAGCCTAAGGTGCCACCTGGCCCAGCAGAGCCCGCGGTGCCACCTGGGCCGGCGTAGTCCTGGACGCCGGCCAGGCCGGCGGAGCCTAAGGTGCCACCTGGCCCAGCAGAGCCCGCGGTGCCACTTGGGCCGGCGTAGCTCTGGACGCCGCCCAGGCCGGCGGAGCCTAAGGTGCCACCGGCGCCGGCGAAGCCCCGGACACCACCCGGCCCGCCAGCGCCCCCAGCGACACCAGGCCCGGCAGAACCTGCGGCGCCCAGCAGTCCCGTCACCGGAGTCCGTGCCGCCGTGAGTACCCCTGCCAGCAGCATCGTCAGTGCCGCCGCCAGGGCGAGCAGCCATACCCGGCCGTCCAGGTCGGCCAGTCGGGCCACTGTGACCGGTTGGTCCGAGCCGTGGCCCAGGAGTCGGTCGAGCGGGTCGGGGAGCAGGGTGCCCAGTACGCCGGTGGCCCTGCCGTCCCAGGGGACGAACAGGCCGAGCGGGATGCCGAGCCACACCCCGTTCGGGGCGCCGAGCAGGGCCGCCCCGGCGATCCGGCCGGGATGGTCGTCCCCGATCGCCGTGTACGCCGCCGCCGCGAGCCCGGCCGCGACAGCCACCAGGAACACGGTGACCAGGGCCGAGACGGCCGGCCGTACCACCCGGTGCAGGGCCTCCCAGCCGCGCGGCAGGGGAGTGCGGCGGGAGGCGAGCAGGGCGATCAGCAGAACTCCGGCGCACCAGCCGAGGCCGCCGAGGAGGGTGGGCGCGGTGTCCACGGTGAAGCCGACCGCCGCCTTGCCGCGGACGAGGTCGCCGATCCGGTCCGGCAGCCCGCCGCCCCCGAGCCCCCCACCACCTCCGATCCCTCCGATCCCTCCGATGTTCCCGAGATCGCCCATGCCGGGGATGCTGATCCCGCCGCCCTTGCCGCCCCCGCCGCCCCCGCCCGGCAGTCCGTCCAGACCGAGCGAGCCGCCGTCGATCGTGATGACATCGTGTCCGGCCCACGTCAGCCCGCCCAGTACGGCGACGAACAGCACCACCACCGCCCCCGCGCGCACGAGGAGTTCGGCGCACGTGATCCCAACTCCGGCCGCGCGCAAGGAGCGAAGGAAGAACCACGACAGGAACAGCGCGCCGACCAGGCTCACGCCCAGTGGCGTGATCGCGATGGACGTGTGCGCCTCCGCGCCTTTCAGCCCGAACACGGACACATCGCCCGAAGGGGAGACCGAACCACCCGCCCCGAGCGCCACAACGGCCGCCGTCATGGGGCCCAGTGAGCCCGCCGAGTCCGCCCCCAGCAGATGCAGTCCGAGCGCGGCCGTGGCCGCCATCCCGGCCAACGCCCAACTGACGGCGGCGATCGCCGACACCAGGACGTCCCCCCACGGCAGCGATGTGCCGTGCCGTGCGCTCCCGGCGCCCGTGACAGAGCTCATGGCAGACCCCCCGATCCGCACCGCGGCACCCCGGCCGCGCTTGTCCCCCTCGCGGGGGATTACCACTCTCCGGCCCGGTTTCAACCCCCGTCAACGGTGCGGACGGAAGCGTGTACGTGCGCTTGTCACAAGGCCCGACTTTCGGTCACAGGGGCGAGCCTGAAATAGTTCCCCACGATGTTCGACATCCCTAGACTCCCTGTGATGGGGGTAACTCGGGGGACAAATCATGGGGCATGGAGTGCCGGAACTCGTACTGGAATCAAACGGACGGACCTGGACGCTCGAGCCGTCCCGGTCCTACACCCTCGGCCGCGATCCGCAGGGTGACATCGTCTTCGACGACGCCAGGGTGTCCTGGCGGCACGCCACGGTCAGCTTCAACGGCCGCAGTTGGGTCATCGAGGACCACGGAAGCACCAACGGCACCTTCGTGCAGGGCCAGCGGATCCAGCAGGTGGAGCTCGGACCGGGGTCGGCGGTGAACCTCGGCAACGCGACCGACGGACCGCGCGTGAGCCTGTCCGGCGCCGCCGTGCCCGCACAGTCCCAGCAGCAGGCGGCACCGTACGCCGCCCAGGCCGCGGGCGCCGGCTGGGCTCAGCAGGCGCAACAGCAGGCGCAACAGCAGGCACCGCAACAGACGCCTCAGCAGGCACCGCACCAGGCCGTCGCACAGCAGGCCCCCGCGGCCGGCTGGCAGCAGCCGCAGCAGCAACAGGCGCAGCAGCCGCCTGGGTTCCCGCAGCAGCAGGGCGGGCCGGGCGAGAGTTACGCGCAGAAGACGCCCGGTGGCGCTGCGGGGGCGCCGCCGGTCTACGGCGACCGCAGCCCGACCACGTTCCACCAGTTCGCCGTCGGCCGGGTCATGCGCATCGGCCGTGCCCTGGAGAACGAGCTGGTCGTCTCCGACCTGCAGGTCTCCCGGCACCACGCCGAGTTCCACTCGACGCCGGACGGCCGCTTCGAGATCCGCGACCTCGGCTCGCACAACGGCACCTACGTCAACGGTATGCCGATCACCAAGGGCGGCTCGGTGCTGCTCGGCCCGGCGGACATCGTCGGTGTCGGTCACTCCACCTTCCGGATCGTCGTCGACCGCCTCGAGGAGTTCGTCGACACCGGTGAGGTCTCCTTCTCCGCGCGCCACCTGACCGTCACGGTCGACGGTGGCAAGCAGATCCTGAAGGACGTCTCCTTCGGTGTCCCGGAGAAGTCCCTGATAGCGGTCATCGGCCCGTCGGGTTCCGGCAAATCGACCCTGCTCAAGGCGCTGACCGGCTACCGGCCCGCCAACCAGGGCGACGTCCTGTACGACAACCGGAACCTGTACAAGCAGTTCGCCGAGCTGCGGCAGCGCATCGGTCTGGTCCCGCAGGACGACATCCTGCACAAGGAGCTGACCGTCAAGAAGGCCCTGAAGTACGCGGCCAAGCTGCGCTTCCCGGCCGACACCACCGCCCAGGAGCGCGACGCCCGCATCGAGGAGGTGCTGCGCGAGCTGAAGCTCGACGTCCACAAGGACAAGAAGGTCACCTCCCTTTCCGGTGGCCAGCGCAAGCGCGTCTCGGTGGCCCTGGAGCTGCTCACCAAGCCGTCGCTGATCTTCCTGGACGAGCCGACCTCCGGCCTCGACCCGGGCATGGACCGCGATGTCATGCAGCTGCTGCGCGGCCTCGCCGACGACGGCCGCACGGTCCTCGTCGTCACCCACTCGGTGGCCGAGCTGGCGATCTGCGACAAGCTCCTGGTGATGGCGCCCGGCGGCTCGGTGGCCTACTTCGGCCCGCCGGAGGAGGCGCTGAACTTCTTCGGCTACGACACCTGGGCCGACGTCTTCTCCGCCTTCGAGAACTACCGCGACTACGACTGGGCGGGCCGCTGGAAGGGCTCGCAGCACTACCAGATGTACGCCGCGGACATCGACGCGGTCGCCCCGCAGTCCGTACCCGCGCACATGTCGCCGATACAGGCCGTCAGACCGCCCAAGCCGCAGCCCTGGGGCTCACAGCTGATGACCCTGGTCCGGCGCTACGTGTCGGTGATCGTCTCCGACAAGGGCTTCCTGGCGCTGACGGTGATCCTGCCGGCCGTGCTCGGCGCGGTCAGCCTGCTGATCGACCACAAGCGGGGCCTGCTGGTCAACGAGGCGATCAACCCGCGCACCGGCGCGCACGTCCCGAACGGCACGGCGACCACGGTGCTGCTGATCCTCGCGGTCGGCGCGTGCTTCGCGGGCGCCGCGAACTCGGTCCGTGAGCTGATCAAGGAACGGGTCATCTACGAGCGGGAACGCGCGACCGGCCTGTCCCGGTCCGCGTACCTGATGTCGAAGGTGGTCGTCCTCGGCGCGGTCACCGTGCTCCAGGGCCTGATGGTCGGCCTGATCGGCTTCTCCAGCCGGGAGATCCCCGACAAGGGGGTCGTCCTCGGCGGCTCGACGCTGTTCGAGCTGTGCCTGCCGATCATGGCGCTCGGCTTCACCTCGATGATGTTCGGCCTGGTGATCTCCTCGCTGGTGAAGACCGCCGAGAAGACCATGCCGCTGCTGGTGATGTTCGCGATCATCCAGGTCGTCTTCACCGGCTGCCTCTTCACCCTGCACGGCACCCTCGGTGTGAACGAGTTCTCGTACCTGATGCCGTCGCGCTGGGCGGTGGCCGCCGCGGGCGCCACGCTGGACTTCAACAACATCGCGCCGAACACCGACGACCCGGGCAGCACGGACCCGCTGTGGGACCACACGGCCACGGCCTGGGGCATCGACATGGCGGCCCTGATCGTCCTCGGTGTGGTCTGCGGCTTCTTCGTCGCCCGCTTCCTGCGCCGGCACGAGCCGGAGGTCATGCGGAAGTAGCGGAAGTAGCGGAAGTATCCGCGCCGGTACGACGTGAAGGGCGGCACCCCTCGTGGGGTGCCGCCCTTCCGCGTCAGGTCAGAGGTCCGCGCAGGCCTCAGTACGCGCTGTTCACGTTGTCGATGGTGCCGTAGCGGTGGGCCGCGTAGTTGGCGGCGGCGGTGATGTTGGCGACCGGGTCGTAGATGTTCCACGAGGTGCCGGCGACGTGGTACGTGTTGAAGGTCGGCGGGATGACCTGCAGCAGGCCCTTCGACGGGATGCCGTTGATCGCGTTGATGTCCCAGTTGTTGATGGCCATCGGGTTGCCCGAGGACTCACGCATGATGTTGCGGTGCAGGCCCGAGTAGGAGCCCGGGATGCCCTTGGCCCGCATGATGTCGAGGGACTGGCGGATCCAGCCGTCGAGGTTGTTGGCGTAGGTCTTCGCGGCGACCGGCTGCACCTGCAGACGCTGCGTGGAGCGGCTCGCGGCCTCCGTGGCGGCGCGGTCCTGGGCGGCCTTCTTGACGGCGGCCTGGACGGCGGCCTTCTTGACCGCGGCCTGCGTCGCGGCGTCGGTCCGGGCCTTGTGCTGCGCGGCGATGGAGTCGAGCTTGACGGTCTCGGTGGCGAGCTGGTCGGTGACCGTGCCCTTCACGTCCTTGACGGCGGCGTTGTCGTACTGCACCGGGGCCGCGGCGGCGGCCGGGGCGCCGGCCGTGACGGTCTCGGCGTTGCTGGGCACGGCCGAGAAGACGACGGCGGCGGCGCCGAGCGCGCAGACACCGCTGATCGCGATCTTGTGCTGCTTGGTCAGCGTACGACTATGGCGACGGTTGAGGATGTTCTTGGGCATGGCGTTGGACCTCTTCGATAGCGCGGAGGTCGCTCCTGCGTCCGCCGGGGGAATCTCACCTCCCGCACGAACGCCGCGGGGGGAACCCCACGGCGCTGAGCGACGGAAGCAATTCTTAGCGGCCGCAAAATGCCCTGGCAAAGGTGTGACCTACGATCCCGGGTAGTGGATCAGGGAAGGGCAAAACGGGACAGATCTGACCATCCGCCCCGTTCATCATGGGGGCTTTATCTCCTATGTCCGTTCGTACGTGATGTGCGCCCTATGTGCGGGCTCACAAGCAAAGTGGAGCGTTCTCACCAAGAGTTGCCACCGCAACGCTCTGTGTGAGGGGTCTGTGCCGGGAGGAGGAGGTGGACGTCCCCGAACTCGTGCCACAGGTAGCGCCCGCGCAGCGCCTCCTCGTAGCCGCGGTCGACGGCGGCCCGCCCCGCCACCGCGTCGAGCATCAGCAGATGCGAGGCCTCCGGCTCGTGCAGCCCGGTCAGCAGCCCGTCGACCACACGCACCCCCCGCTCGGGCGTCACCACCAGATCCGTCCACCCCTCGGTCGCCCGCACCACCCCGTCCGGCCCGGCGGCCGACTCCACCGCCCGCACGGCCGTCGTCCCGACCGCGATCACCCGCCCGGCCGCCTCGCCCCCACCGCGACCCCGCCGGGCAAGCCGCTCGCGCCCCGCCCGGTCCGCCCGCACGGCGTTGATCAGCCGCGCCGACGCCTCCGGCACCGAGAACCGCTCCGGATACGGCGGCTCGTGCACCTCCGGCGACGCCACCCCCGTGTGCAGCGTGACCGGCGCGAACAGCACCCCCCGGCTCACCAGCTCCGCCACCAGCCGCGCGGTGAAGGGCCGCGCCGCACTCGGCATCTCCGCGCTGCCCGCCCCGTCGGGCGAGGGCAGCGCGAACACCGTCCGGTACGCCGACAGCGGCTGGTCCCGCTCCGTGTAGGAGTAACGGATGGGACGCCCGTGCTCCCGCAGGACCGAAAGGACCTCACCCCCCGACACCCGGGCCCACCACAACCGCCCACCACGCTCACTCAACGGCTCCTCCAGAACCAACCGCACCCCGCCCACCAAGCGCACCTCCATCCCCGCCGGCCGGACCACTCCGTCCGTCGGCGGCCTCTCCGTGCCCGCTGGTCCACCTGCCCCGTTTGCCGGCCGCGCTTCTCCGCCCGTCGGCCGCACTTCTCCGTCCGTCGGCGGCATCTCCGTGCCCGCTGGCCCACCTGCCCCGTTTGCCGGCCGCGCTTCTCCGCCTGTCGGTCGGACCTCTCCACCTTCCGGCGGCATCTCCGTGCCCGCTGGCCCACCCGTCCCGTCTGTCGGCCGCGCTTCTCCGTCCGTCGGCGGCATCTCCGTGCCCGCTGGCCCACCTGTCCCGTCTGCCGACCGCACCTCTCCGCCTGCCGGCCGCGCTTCCCCGCCCGTCGGCCGGACCTCTCCACCCGTCGGCCGCCTCTCCCTGCCCGTCGGCCCACCCGTCCCGCGTGCCGACCGCACTTCTCCGCCCGCCGGTTGCACTTCTCCGCCTGCCGTCTGCACTTCCTCGCCCGTCGGCCGGACCTCTCCGCCCGCCAACTCACCCGCCCCGCGCCCGTCGCGACCCGTCCCGAAGACGCCGCCCACACCGTCGCCCTCTCCACTCCCTCCACTCCCTCCACTCCCTCCACTCCCTCCACGCGCGCGCGTGGTTCCCCTCTCTTCCACACGCGCGCGCGTGGTGCCCCGCCCGTCCGGCTCGCGCAGCTCCACCGCCCACCGCCCGTCGTCACCGCGCGTGGAGAAGTGCACCACCACGCGCGCGTGCCCGATCCGCCCGTCCACCGCGGCGGCGAGCGTGGGCGAGGTGTTCACCACCAGCAGGTCCCCGGCCCGCAGCAGCAGCGGAAGCTCCCCGAACACGTGGTGCGACACCTCGGTGCCCCGCGACACCAGCAGCCGTACGGCGTCCCGCTCCAGCCCCGGCCCCCGCTGCTCGGCCGGCACCCGCGCCGACAACTCCTCGGGCACCCTGCCCCACGACCTGGCCGGCTCGCGCGGGACGAGCCCCGTCACCGCGGTCATCGCCCCGCCACCAGCGACGGCGCCGCATAGCGCCCGCTCGCCGGCCGCTCGTCCAGCAGCCGCAGGAACGCCGGTACGACATCCGCGGGCGCCGGACGCGGATCGCCGTCGTCCGGTACGGCGGCCGCGTACAGGTCCGTCGCCATGTCCCCGGGGTCCACCGCCCACACCCGCAGCCCCGGCTCCTCCACGCCGAGCACCGCGGCCAGCTGGTCCAGGGCCGCCTTCGAGGCGCCGTAGCCGCCCCACGTCCCGTACGCCTCGGCCGCCGCGTCCGAGCTGACCGCGATCACCGCCCCCGCCGCCGACTCCCGCAGCGGCGCCAGCGCCTCCTGGACCAGGCCGAGCGCCGCCACCACGTTCACCTCCAGGGCCCGCCGCAGCCCCTCCAGGGGCAGCTCCGCCAGCCGCACCAGCGGCTCGGCACCCAGCGCGCTCGCGTTGCTCACCACCAGGTCGACACCGCCGAGCCGCCGCGCGGTCGCCACCAGCTCCGCCCGGTGCCCCGCGTCCGCCACGTCCCCGGGCAGCGCCACCACGCGCCCGCCACGTGCGGCGACCGCCTGCGCGGCGACCGCCCGCGCGGCCTCCTCCAGGGGGCCGGCGCTCCGTGCGTCGAGCACCAGGTCCCAGCCCCGCGCGGCCAGCGCCCCGGCGAGTGCCCGCCCCAGCCCCTTCGACGCCCCCGTGATGATCGCTACCGGCATGACATCCGTCCCCTCGTCGCCTGCCGCCCCTCCGGGCGGTGACCACAACGTAGGAACGCCCACCCCGCCACCGCCTCGGACGCGAGCCGCAAAACGGCGGGGCCCTTCGGCGTACGCCGCCGGACCACGGCCCGCGGACCTACCCCGACCGCCGGGGGCCCAGGGACCTACCCCGTCCGCCGGGAGCCCGGGGACCTACTCCGTCCGGCCTAGGTCCACCGGCCCTGATCCAGCCGCCACAGGCCCGATCTGCGCTGTCACACCCCGCCGGTACCGTGAGGACATGAGTCACGGCCCCCGGTCCGGCCTCGCCGCGGTGAGTTCCGCGCTCCTGGCCATGAGCAGGCACCTAGAGGTGCGCGACGTCCTCAAGACGATCGTCGCCTCGGCCCGCGAGCTGCTCGACGCGCAGTACGCCGCCCTCGGAGTGCCGGACGACCACGGCGGCTTCGCCCAGTTCGTCGTCGACGGCGTCAGCGACGCCCAGTGGAAGGCCATCGGCCCGCTGCCCCGCCAGCACGGCATCCTCGCCGCGATGCTGCACGAGCCCCGCCCCGAGCGCCTCGCCGACGTGCGCAAGGACCCGCGCTTCGAGGGCTGGCCCGCCGCGCACCCGGAGATGTCCGACTTCCTGGGCCTGCCCATCCGTGACGGCGACGAGGTCATCGGCGCCCTGTTCCTGGCCAACAAGAACTGCCCGAAACCGGAAGGCAGTTGCGGCTTCACCGCACAGGACGAGGAACTGCTGTCCATCCTCGCCCAGCACGCCGCCATCGCCCTCACCAACGCGCGCCTGTACGAACGCAGCCGCGAGCTGACCATCGCCGAGGAACGCTCCCGCCTCGCCCACGAACTGCACGACGCGGTCAGCCAGAAGCTCTTCTCCCTGCGCCTGACCGCCCAGGCAGCGGCCGCCCTCGTCGACCGCGACTCCGCCCGCGCCAAGGGCGAACTGCACCAGGTCGCCGCGCTCGCCGCCGAGGCCGCCGACGAACTGCGCGCAGCCGTCGTGGAGTTGCGCCCCGCCGCCCTCGACGAGGACGGCCTGCTCGCCACCCTGCGCACCCAGACGCAGGTCCTCGACCGCGCCCACACCGCGCGCGTCACGTTCACCAGCTCCGGCTTCCGCGCCCTGCCCGCCTCCCAGGAGGAGGCCCTGCTGCGGGTCGCCCAGGAAGCCCTGCACAACGCCCTGCGCCACTCCGGCGCCGAGCACGTCGACGTGAGCGTCGGCCGGCGCGGCGGCGGAGCCGTCCTGCGCGTCACCGACGACGGCGGCGGCTTCGACCCCCACGCGATCCGCCGCGCCGGCCGTCACCTCGGCCTGGTCTCGATGCGCGACCGGGCGAGCGGGGTCGGCGGCACACTGACCGTGGAATCGGCGCCCGGAAAGGGCACCACGATCGAGATGGAGGTCCCCGGTGGCTGACGCAATCAAGGTGCTGCTCGTCGACGACCACCAGGTCGTCCGCCGGGGCCTGCGCACGTTCCTCGAAGTACAGGACGACATCGAGGTCGTCGGCGAGGCCGCGGACGGCGCCGAGGGAGTCGACCGCGCCGAGGAACTGCGGCCCGACGTCGTCCTCATGGACGTCAAGATGCCGGGCATGGACGGCATCGACGCCCTGCGCCGGCTCCGCGAACTCGGCAACCCCGCGCGCGTGCTGATCGTCACCAGCTTCACCGAGCAGCGCACGGTCGTCCCGGCCCTGCGCGCGGGCGCCGCCGGATACGTCTACAAGGACGTGGACCCCGACGCGCTCGCCGGTGCCATCCGCTCCGTGCACGCCGGACACGTCCTGCTGCAGCCCGAGGTGGCCGGCGCCCTGCTCTTCCAGGAGGAGGCCACCACGGGCCAGGGGAGGGGGACTTCGCTCACCGACCGGGAGCGCGAGGTGCTCGGTCTGATAGCCGACGGCCGCTCCAACCGCGAGATCGCCCGTGCGCTGGTCCTGTCCGAGAAGACCGTCAAGACGCACGTCTCCAACATCCTGATGAAGCTCGATCTCGCCGATCGCACCCAGGCCGCACTGTGGGCCGTACGCCACGGAGTGGCCGGCTGAAGCGCCCACCCGGCGCCCACTCTGCTCCCACCCGGCGCCGACTCTGCTCCCACCCCGCCCCCACACCCGCCACCCCTCCGACGGCAATTCGGAACGTTCCGCTCCGGGCTGAGATTCATACCGTCGTGGGAATGTCACCCGGACGGCGCATCCTCCGGCGATCTCCGCCGTTCTCCAGTGCGTGCCGCGGTGAACCGCCGCGGTGAACGCCTAGGAGGGGTTGGAAAGTGAAGAACCTGAAGAAGGCAGCGGCCGTGACGATGGTGGCCGGTGGTCTGATGGCCGCCGGTGCGGGCATGGCCTCCGCCACCACCGGCTCCTGGGCCGGCGGCGAGGCGAGCCACTCTCCGGGTGTCGGCTCCGGCAACGTCGTCCAGGCCCCGGTCCACGTCCCGGTGAACGCCGTCGGCAACAGCGTGAGCGTCATCGGTGTGCTGAACCCGGCATTCGGCAACCTCGGCCTCAACCACTGAGACACCGACCACGCCAAGGGCCTCCCGGACCCGTCCGGGAGGCCCGTCGCGTTCCCCCCTTCGGGGGGCCTGTCGCGCCGACGCCACCAGGACGTCTGTCCGGTTGTCATGCGACTGGACCGAACGGGGCCTCGGCCCCGGGCCCCCGCACCCCACGGATCACTCCGGCGTTGATCAGCACACGACCCACGGCCGGGTCGGACATTCACCCGCAGGAGGAATCCGTCTCATGAAGATCGTCAAGAAGGCCGCTCTCGCCGTGACCGTCGCGGGTATCGCGGCGGGCGCCTGCGCGGGTACCGCCGCCGCGGACTCCGGTGCCGTCGGTGGAGCCTCGTTCTCCCCGGGCGTCGGCTCGGGCAACGTCGTCCAGGTCCCCGTCCACGTCCCGGTCAACCTCACCGGCAACAGCGTGGACGTCATCGGCGCCCTGAACCCGGCGTTCGGCAGCATCGCGGCCAACAGCTGAGACCCGCGGCCATGACGTGAGCCCGGGGACCACAACCCCCGGGCCCACCCTCCGCCACCAGCTACCAGCTACCAGCCGCCCCCTACCGCTCTACCGGCGTCGGCCCGCCGCCTACCGGCCATCGGCCCGCCGCCCACCGGCCCGGTGCCCGCCGGTCTACCGGCCATCGGCCCGCCGCCCACCGGCCCGGTGCCCGCCGGTCTACCGGCCATCGGCCCGCCGCCCACCGGCCCGGTGCCCGCCGGTCTACCG
>NZ_JBICZA010000009.1:0-6941 GCF_043201585.1 Streptomyces sp. NPDC048297 | reverse complement strand
CGGCCATCGGCCCGCCGCCTGCCGACCGCCGACCATCGGCCCGGTGCCTACTGGTCTACCGACCCGCCGGCCGCCGGCCCGCTGCCTACCGGTCTACCGACCCGCCGGTCACCGGCCCGCCGCCCACCGGTCTATCGGCCACCGCCCCGCCGCCCACCGACCTACCGGTAACCGACCCGCCGCCCACCGGCCTACCGGCCCACCGGAACCCCCTCGGTCAGCGCGTGCCCCGTTCCCGCTCCTCCACCATGGAGTTGTACGCCGCCACCTGCGCCCGCCGAGCCGTCCGCTCGACCGGTCGCAGCGCCTCGGACCGTGCCCCGATCTCCGCGGAGCTGACCGCACCGCCGTGCCCGTTGCCGTACGCCAGCGACACCAGCAGCCCCACCCGCCGCGCCATCTCCAGCACCCGCACCGCACGCGGCGGATACCCGGGCGCCAGCACCTCCGTCCCCCGCTCGGCCCGCGCCCGGTACGCGTCGATCGCCGCCTCCGCCACCGGGCCCGACCCGGCGACGTCCAGCTTCGACAGCACCACGGTCGCCTCCCGCAGGGCCTCCGCCAGCTCCCGCTCGGCCTCGCCCAGCGAGAGCACGTCCGCGGGCGGAGCTTCCCGCACCGGCAGTACATGCCAGACCACCTCGGCATGCACATCACCGGCGGGCCCGGCCTCGTACGCCTCCGGCACCATGCCGAACGCGGCGCCGAAGCAGACCACCGCCTCCTCCGCCTCCAGCGCCCGCGCGTTGAACTCCGGAGGACCGCTCAGCCCCAGCGGATGCCCGGGGGCCGGCAGCGCCACCCGCAGACCGGTCACCCCCAGCGTCCGCAGCCGCCCCAGCGCGAGCGTGAGCCCGACCGGCGCGGACTCCCCGGGCAACCCCTCCACCCGGTGCACTGTGTCCTCGCCCACGATGGCGAGCGCGGCGTCGTCCGGAGAGGCGAGTCCGGCCAAAAGGGCATTTCCCCATGCGGCGAGGCGTCCTGAACGCGGTTCCGAGAGCATGCCCCCACCCTAAGGACCGGACCGATGGAATGAGGCGACGTGCTCGTGGCGTAGATTTCATGCCGGGCTGCGCCCACCGGCGCGGCGGACCGAGCCACAGGCGTACGCGACAGCCGAGACCGGCACACTGCAAGGGGAGACAACGCGCTCATGAGCGATGTTCTGGAGCTTCAGGACGTATCCGTGGTCCGTGAGGGCCGGGCCCTGGTGGACGGGGTCTCCTGGTCGGTGAAGGAGGGCGAGCGCTGGGTCATCCTCGGTCCCAACGGCGCCGGCAAGACCACCCTCCTGAACGTCGCCTCCAGCTACCTCTTCCCCAGCAAGGGCACCGCCACCATCCTCGGCGACACCCTCGGCAAGGTCGACGTCTTCGACCTGCGCCCGCGCATCGGCGTGGCCGGCATCGCCATGGCCGAGAAGCTCCCCAAGAGCCAGACCGTCCTGCAGACCGTCCTCACCGCCGCCTACGGCATGACCGCCGGCTGGCACGAGGAGTACGACCAGGTCGACGAGCAGCGCGCCCGCGCCTTCCTCGACCGCCTCGGCATGACCGACTACCTTGACCGGAAGTTCGGCACCCTCTCCGAGGGCGAGCGCAAGCGCACCCTCATCGCCCGCGCCCTGATGACCGACCCCGAGCTGCTCCTGCTCGACGAGCCCGCCGCCGGCCTCGACCTCGGTGGCCGCGAGGACCTGGTCCGCCGCCTCGGCCGGCTCGCCAGCGACCCCATCGCCCCCTCGATGATCATGGTCACCCACCATGTCGAGGAGATCGCCCCCGGCTTCACCCACGTCCTCATGATCCGCCAGGGCAAGGTCCTCACCGCGGGCCCGCTCGAACTCGAGCTCACCTCCCGCAACCTCTCCCGCTGCTTCGGCCTCCCGCTCGTCGTCGAAGAGATCGGCGACCGCTGGACCGCGCACGGCCTGCCCCTGTCCTGACCGCGCCCCACTCCCGTTCGCGCCCTGTCCGCCGCCCGACCCGCGGTCCTACCATGACCATGTGGACGACATCGACGCATGGGTGTGGTGGCTCGTAGGCGCGGCGGCGCTCGGAATCCCCCTCGTGGTCACCGCGATGCCGGAGTTCGGCATGCTCGCGGTGGGCGCAGTGGCGGCAGCGGTCGTGGCGGGCCTCGGCTTCGACGCCGTGGTCCAGGTCCTGACCTTCGTCGTCGTCTCGGTCGCCCTCATCGCCGTCGTCCGGCCCATCGCGGCCCGGCACGGCCGCCAGCGCCCCGGACTCGCCACCGGCATAGAGGCGTTGAAGGGCAGACAGGCGGTCGTCCTGGAACGCGTCGACGCGTCCGGCGGGCGCATCAAACTCGCGGGAGAGATCTGGTCGGCCCGCTCCCTCGACTCCGGCCGGGCCTACGAAGTCGGCCAGGAAGTGGACGTCGTGGACATCGAAGGGGCCACCGCGATCGTCATCTGAGGCATCCGGCCCACGAGTTGCCCGACGTTCTGTCAGACTCGACCAGCAAGATCTTCAACAACCATAAGATCTGCCGAAGATGCCGCAGCGGAGAGGGGTACGGGGAACACGATGGAACCGGTCATCATCGTCCTGATCATTCTGGTGGTGTTGGTCTTCATCGCCCTGATCAAGACCATCCAGGTCATTCCACAGGCCAGCGCCGCGATCGTCGAGCGCTTCGGCCGCTACACACGCACACTCAACGCGGGCCTCAACATCGTGGTCCCGTTCATCGACACCATCCGCAACCGCATCGACCTGCGCGAACAGGTCGTACCGTTCCCGCCCCAGCCGGTGATCACCCAGGACAACCTGGTCGTCAACATCGACACCGTCATCTACTACCAGGTGACCGACGCGCGGGCCGCGACCTACGAGGTCGCCAGCTACATCCAGGCCATCGAGCAGCTGACGGTCACCACGCTCCGCAACATCATCGGCGGCATGGACCTGGAGCGCACCCTCACCTCCCGCGAGGAGATCAACGCGGCCCTGCGCGGCGTCCTCGACGAGGCCACCGGCAAGTGGGGCATCCGCGTCAACCGCGTCGAGCTCAAGGCCATCGAGCCGCCGACCTCCATCCAGGACTCGATGGAGAAGCAGATGCGCGCCGACCGTGACAAGCGCGCCGCGATCCTCACCGCCGAAGGTACGCGCCAGGCCGCCATCCTCACCGCCGAAGGTGAGAAGCAGTCCCAGATCCTGCGCGCCGAGGGTGAGGCCAAGGCCGCCGCCCTGCGCGCCGAAGGTGAGGCCCAGGCCGTCCGCACGGTCTTCGAGGCCATCCACGCCGGCGACCCCGACCAGAAGCTCCTGAGCTACCAGTACCTCCAGATGCTCCCGAAGATCGCCGAGGGCGACGCCAACAAGCTCTGGATCGTCCCCAGCGAGATCGGCGACGCGCTCAAGGGCCTGTCCGGCGCGATGGGCAACTTCGGCTCGCTCGGCGGCGGCAACAACGGCTCGTCGGGTAGCGGCACCGAGCGCCGCGAGAAGCCCCAGATCGACTGACGGCACCCGACACACAAGCCCCGCGTCCCGAAAGGGGCGCGGGGCTTGTGTGTCATCCCGAAGACGCTCAGGCCGCATCCCGGGCGAGCCACCCAGGAAGCGCGGCCAAGTCCTCCTGCCCCAGAGCCAGCAGCATCGCATCCGCAGGCGTCGGCTCGAACGGCTCCCGCAGCAGCGCCATCCCCGCCTCCTCCGGAGTCCGGTTCGCCTTGCGGTGATTGTCCTCCGCACACGCGGCGACCGTGTTCAGCCACGTGTCCTGCCCACCCTGCGCCCGCGGCAGCACATGGTCCACCGTCGTCGCCCTGTGCCCGCAGTACGCGCACCGGTGCCGGTCCCTGACCAGCACACCCCGCCGCGACCACGGGGCTTGTCTTCGGAAGGGCACCCGTACATACCTGCACAGCCTGATCACCCGCGGCGCCGGTATGTCCACCTCGGCACCGCGCATGCGCAGCTCGGGGTGGGCCTGCTCGACGACCGCCTTGTCCTGCAGGACAAGGACGACGGCACGGTTCAACGTCACCGTCGACAGCGGCTCGAAGCTCGCGTTCAGGACCAACGTGTCACGCATCCAGCCCACCTCCCGTGTGCACCTGCCCACCCCCGGCGGGCTCGGATCAACTCTGTACGGGCGCGCCGAGATGGACAACGCAATAAAAAATGCCCGCCCCCGATCACTTCCAAGACCGGGGACGGGCAAACGTTCAGTGAACGCTCGGCTGAATACGCACGGTGCGCCGCAGCGGCGAATCAGCCCTGCGCGGGGTTCTCGTACTCCCCGATGAGCTGCGCACGCGCGAGCGCGTGGAAACGCAGATTGAAGCCGACGACGGCGGGAGAAGCGTCCGAATCCGGACCGAGCTTTTCCTGGTCCACCGCGTACACCGTGAAGACGTACCGGTGCGGACCGTCCCCGGGCGGCGGAGCGGCCCCGCCGAAGTCCTTCGTCCCGTAGTCGTTGCGCGCCTGCACCACGCCCTCGGGAAGCCCCTTGAACGCGCCACTGCCCGCACCCTCCGGCAACTCCGTCACGGAGGCCGGGATGTCGAACAGCACCCAGTGCCAGAACCCGCTGCCGGTCGGCGCGTCCGGGTCGTAGCAGGTCACGGCGAAACTCTTGGTCTCCGCGGGGAAACCCTCCCAGCGCAGCTGCGGCGAGACGTTCCCCTCCGCGTGGACCTGGGCGCTCCCCAGCGTCGCGCCCTCCTCGATGTCCTCGCTCGTCACCGTGAACGACGGGACGGGCGGATGGAAGTCATGGGGGAGCGGCCGCCGCTTGAGCTCGGTCACCTCGGTACCTCCTGATCGATTCCGTTCAGTGGCTCCGAGCCTAGGGGGTGTCGTGTGGATCATGCCGGCGTCGCGGGGTCTGGCACGCACATCTGCGGCGTTGCCGTCGATCGCCGACTCCCCCACGCTCGGCTTCGCTCGCGCGGGGGGACCCCCGTCGCGTCGACTCCCTCCTCCGCCTTGCATCTGCACGCACCAGACCCCGCTCGGGTTGGCCGGTCCGCACTGTCGGTCCCGGCCGGCCTGATCCACACGACACCCCCTAGAACCAGTTGCGCTTGCTGCCGACCTCGGAGAGCCACTGGTTCAGGTAAGCCGCCCAGTCGGTCCCCTGGTACTCGTGCAGACCCACCTGGAACGAGCGGAAGGTGTCCGAACCCTCGCTGAAGAGCCCCGGCTTCTTGTCCATCTCCAGGACGACGTCCATCGCGTGCTCGTCGGCCACGAAGCTCACCTCGACCTGGTTCAGACCCCGGAACTGCGACGGCGGGTAGAACTCGATCTCCTGGTAGAACGGCAGCCGCTGCCGGGTGCCCCGGATGTGGCCGCGCTCCATGTCCGCGTTCTTGAAACGGAAGCCCAGCCGGATGAACGCGTCCAGGATGGCCTGCTGCGCCGGCAGCGGGTGCACGTTGATCGGGTCGAGGTCGGAGGAGTCCACGGCACGGGCGATCGACAGCTCGGTGGTCACACCGATGTGCATGCCGCGCAGCGCCTGTCCGTCGATCATCGTGACCGGCGTCTCCCAGGGGATCTCGAGCCCGAACGGCACCGCGTGCACGGCCCCGGCCTGGAGCTCGAAGGCACCACCGAGCCGCACCTTCGTGAACTCGATGTTCTGCTTGTACTCCTCGTCGCCGCTCTCGACCTCGACCCGCGCCTGCAGACCGATGGACAGACCCTCGATCTCCTGGTTCACGGACCCGCCCTGGATCCGCACCTCACCCTGTACGACCCCACCGGGCACGACGTTGACCTCGGCCAGCACCGTCTCGACCGAGGCCCCGCCGGCACCGAGGCTCGCGAGCAGCTTTTTGAACGCCATGACTCTCCCTTTACGAATGGATTCCCTGACCCGTACAAACGCGATCCGGGCCCGGCCGGTTCCGCCCTCGCACCGTCACGGCTGGACTACGCTCGGAGGGCATGATCACGCCCCCGGACCGTACGCCACTGCCACGCGAGTTCTTCGACCGGCCCGTTCTCCGGGTCGCCCCCGATCTCCTCGGCCGTGTCCTGGTCCGTACGACACCGGACGGCCCGATCGCCCTGCGTCTGACAGAGGTCGAGGCGTACGACGGTCCCAACGACCCCGGCTCGCACGCCTACCGCGGCCGCACCGCTCGCAACGGCGTGATGTTCGGACCGCCCGGACACGTGTACGTCTACTTCACCTACGGCATGTGGCACTGCATGAACCTGGTCTGCGGACCCGAGGGCACGGCGAGCGGCATCCTGCTCCGCGCCGGTGAGGTCGTCGAGGGCGTGGAGCAGGCTCGCAAACGTCGATTTTCGGCCCGCGATGACAAGGAACTGGCCAAGGGTCCGGCCCGCCTCGCCACCGCCCTGGAGGTCGACCGCACCCTGGACGGCACCGACGCCTGCGCCCCGGGCGACACCCCCCTGCGCATGCTGACCGGCACCCCCGTCGCTCCCGACCAGGTACGGAACGGTCCCCGCACGGGAGTCTCCGGCGAGGGCGGAAACGGCGACGTCCATCCCTGGCGCTTCTGGGTGGCCGGCGACCCGACCGTCAGCCCCTACCGGCCCCACGTTCCGCGCCGCCGCTCAAGTTGACGCGACCTTGGCGGGTGCGTAAAGTCTTCCAAGCCGCTGAACCGGGTACGGCAATCGCCTGCAGCCGGAGCGGCCACCCCACTACCCAGCTATAACCCTCAACAGGGTCGAATTCGGCGTGCCCGCATGCCTGAATTCGAACTCGCGAGACTCGATTATGAGTATCGGAGGGAATCGGCTAACGTAGTGAATGTCGAAAGGCCAGCGGCGAGAGCCAAAAGCCCGGAAAAAATCCCGCCGACCGGGAATCGGATGCCGAAAGGATCTGATAGAGTCGGAAACGCAAGACCGAAGGGAAGCGCCCGGAGGAAAGCCCGAGAGGGTGAGTACAAAGGAAGCGACCGTTCCTTGAGAACT
>NZ_JBICZA010000008.1:254640-273060 GCF_043201585.1 Streptomyces sp. NPDC048297 | reverse complement strand
TTCCCGTGCGGAGGTTGATGCCGACGGCCTTGGCTGCCTCCGCGTAACTCACGCCTTGCTGCACGAGCCGGAAGTATTCCTCCCGCTCACGGGTCAGCTTTCTACGGCCCTGAGCCACCGTCCGGGTCTCGCGGATCTCGAACATCGCACCCCTTGAGCTGGGGTGTTGCGACGATCGCTAGAACTCAAGCGCTGGCGTTGGGGGACTTCACGTTTCCGTCGGGCAGACGGTCGTCAGGATCGCCCGCGCGCCGCGCAAAGGACACGGAAGCGGAGCGCCTCGGATACCTGAGAGGGCGTTTGATCTAAGCGGATTGCCGCTTATGCCCTAGTAGGTTCCTCGCCGGGTTGGCGTGGTCTCGTCCGTTATGCGCTTGGCGAGGTTGTCGATGGACGCGACGTGGATCATGGCATCGGAGCTGGCGGTGAGGGCCTCGTAGTCGCGGGCGAGACGCCTGTGCATCATGATCCATCCACCACCCAGCGCCTTTTCACGACGTGACGCCGTAGCGTGATCATGGACCACACCGGAAATTGTCGTTCCGTCGCCCTTCAGGCGTTTCCGTGACCTTTTCGAACCAGACGAACTTCAGGGCGCAACCTCGGATGAGACGGACAGACGAGTTCGCAGCTTCCGGAGGCTCGATAGCCGCCCCGCCCATACACCTCAAAATATGACACGGATGAAAGGCTCTTACTGGTCCTGCCCAGCGTAACGCCCCTTGAAAAGCCGACAAGTGACGTGCGATCAGCTTTGCCTGGACACTTGCAAGCTGAGGAGCTACCTGATGCAGTAGCCGCGGATCATGATCTTCCGCCATTCACCCGATCAAGGAGAGAACGATGCGCAAGGCACTAGGAATACTCGCGACGACCGCCGCAGTTATCGCGTCAGGAGTGATACTCGCGCCTGCGGCAAGCGCTGGGACGTACGGCTGTGCCGGATCGGAAATCGACACCTACCCGGTAAAGACCAACGGAGGAACCCAGTACGGGACGATCCACCTGTTCTACGACTCCTCGACAGGTAGAAACTGCGCGGTAAACGTAGCCACCTCTGCCGGCGGTTACGGAACCTCCGAGCGCACCATGGTGTACCTCGCTGAGTGCTCGGGGACGACACTCTCCAGCTGCACCAGCAGCTTTATCACTTCCGACATCGACAGTGGCTACTTCGCGTACTACGCAGGGCCGGTGTCCATTCCCGCAGCTGGCCACTGCATCTTGGTCTCTGGGGCACGCGAACACAACGGCGTAAACGCCGGTGCGCAGTTTGGCCCCGTGCACTGCGGCTGACATACAGTCAGCCGCAGCAGGGAGCCTCGACACCGCACAGCGCTCTCACGCGGCACTCAAGGTGCGCCGGACGGAGGCGCCACGTTGACCAGGGGAAGTCCGTACGCGGCCAGTGGCAAAGGCCCTCAGTAGGCGGGATTGAACTATCCAACCTCCAAGCGGTGACGGTCACCCACTACTGCTACAGAGGCGACACGATCTCCGCCCCCCTGGTCTCCTCAACCACGCCTGAACGGAAGAGTCCGTGGAAAGCCCGGTACTCAGAGACGGGCACGCCGGGTTCGGCAAGCAGCACGGAGAAACGGACCGGTGGCAACACCGGCACCGCGCTCCGTGCCGGCTCAACAGGCACCCCAGTTCTTTCGCCAGCGTGCCCTTGCTGTCCACCGTCTCCACCCGGACCAACTCGTCTCAGACCACATACCGGTACTCCGAAGTGAACACGGGCGCGTAGGTCCTCAGGGTAGTGGCCCGGCTTGTTCTTACCAGACCCCATCGGGACCGCCGAGAGGACCTTGACGTTGGCCTTCGAGGTCTCTGAGAGATCGAGTAGATGTTGCGGACGCACCGGTCACTCCGTGTCTCGAAGGCGATCGGGGCGTCCTTCTTCACCTTCACGCTTTCCACCGTGATCGCACTGTAGTGCCCTTGCCGATCGTGTCTTCATATGTCGCGACTCGTTGATCGGATGGGGTGGGGAATCGGAGTCTCTGCCCCGGCCATACGGCCACGAGACGAGTGAAGGGGCAGAACATGATCGACCAGACGGCTCTGCTGGAGTCCAAGACCCTGCGTGACAGCGTCCTGGAGCGCACGGACGTGCTGGACCGGGTGAAGGCGCTGTCACTGCTGCCGGACGGGATGCACGTGACGACGGCGATGGTGGCGGCCTACTTCGAGGTCACCGTCGAGGTTGTCCGTCAGCTCACCAAGCGCCACCGCGAAGAGCTGGAGGCCAACGGGATGCTGGTGCTGCGAGGGGCTGACCTGCGGCAATTCGAGAGTGACAACGTGTCACTCTCGCTGGGCAGTCATCCACAGGCGCGCCGGAGCCTCACCATCTACTCGCGCCGCGCCATCCTCAACATCGCCATGCTCCTCCGGGACAGCGAAGTCGCACGTCAGGTGCGTGTGTACCTGCTGGACATGGAGTACCTGGCGCGCACACAGCCTGTGGATAACCCCGTCCCCACAGCCCCGGTCTCCCTCGACGACCGCATCGACCAGCGCATCACCCACATCCTCGGCAAGACAGTCGTCCCGATGTTCAACGCCCTGATCGAGACCTCGGGCGAGCACCGTCGGGAACTGATCGCGCTCCGCACAGGCGTCCAGCACATCGAGAGGCGGCTCCAACAACACCACGCCCGCCTCCGAAGGCTCGAGAGCCCCCGCGAGAATCGCCCCCTCGCCGGAGTCATGGCCGCAATGGATGCCATGACCGGCCGCGAGTTCGAGCATCACATCGCCAAGCTCCTGCAGCGCGACGGCTGCACCAACGTCTATGTGCTGGGCCGCCACGGAGATCGAGGCGTCGACATCACCGCGCTCACGGCCGACGGCCGACGCCTCGTCGTCCAGTGCAAGAGGTTCGCGCCCCACCTGCACATCACCAGCCCAGAGGTCCAGAGGTTCGTCGGGGCCGCAAAGGTCCTGTACGCCTCAGACGTGGCCGTCTACGTCGCGACCTGCCGCTTCACCCCCGACGCCCTGAGCATCGCGGAGGAGGCCGGCATCACCGTCGTACACCGCGGGCTGGTGGAGAAGTGGAGTGCGGGCGACATGCTCACGGCCCTGAAGTAGCACCCGCACGGCGCTGAAAGGGCCCGAAGCCGCAAGAGCAAGTTGCGGCTTCGGGCCCAGCTCATGCTAGGCGTGAGAGCACGTCACGCTAACGCAACTCCTTCGGCGGCGTCCGCTTGCCGTCGACCTTGTCCACGCGGACCAGTTCGCCCCAGACCACGTACCGGTAGCGGCTGGTGTACACCGGCGTGCACGTCGTCAGCGTGATGAAGTGGCCCGGCTTGGTGCGGCCGGCCTCCTTCGGGATCTGGGAGAGGACCTTGACGTTGTACTTCGAGGTCTCGGGGAGGATCGAGAAGACCTTGTAGACGTACCAGTCGTCCTTGGTCTCGAAGACGATCGGGTCGCCGTCCTGCAGCTTGTCGATGTTGTGGAACTTCGCGCCGTGGCCGTCACGGTGGGCGGCGAGCGTGAAGTTGCCCTTCTTGCCGGTCATGGGGAGGGCCGCCTTGACCGGGTCGGTGTAGTAGCCGGCCACGCCGTCGTTGAGGACGTCCGTGGAGGTCCCCTTCTCGACCAGGACCGCGCCGTTCTTCATGGCCGGCACGTGCAGGAAGCCGATGCCGTCCTTGGTGTCCAGCGCGCCGGGGCCCGTGTCGGCGGGGTGGGCCCAGTGATCGCGGACCTTGTCGCCCTGCCGGTCCGCGTTGCGGTCCGCTATCACGTTGGTCCACCACAGGGAGTAGACGACGAACAGGCCGAGCACCAGGCCCGCCGTGATGAGGAGTTCACCGAACACGCTGACCGCACGGGCGATCCGGCCGGGCCCGCGGCGGCCGGCGGCGGGCGGCGCCGTGCGGGACGCGTCCGTGTGGTCTTCGGTGTCGTCGGCGGTCGCTGCCACAGTTCCCTCTGCCCCTACTCGATCACTCGATGAGCGCGTCCGGCTTGCCCTTGCTGCGCGGGCGTTCCTCGACCATCTTGCCCCAGACGATCAGCCGGTACTTGCTCGTGAACTCCGGTGTACAGGTCGTGAGTGTGATGTACCGGCCCGGCCCGGTGAAGCCGGACCCCGGCGGAACCGGATTCAGCACACTGGTGTTGGACGGCGAGGTCACCGGAAGCATCGAGGTCACCTTGTACACGAAGTACGTGTTCTGGGTCTCGACCACGACCGCGTCGCCCTTGATGAGCCTGTTGATGTACCGGAACGGTTCACCGTGCGTGTTGCGGTGCGCGGCCAGCCCGAAGTTGCCCGTCCTCGCGTCCGGCATCGCCGTCTTCAGCGGGGCCTCGCCGTAGTGCCCGACCATGCCCTTGTCGAGCACCCTCTTGTTGCTGACGCCCTCCGCGATCGGCGCCAGCACGTCCAGTTTGGGGATGTGCAGGAGGGCGAAGCCCTGCCCCGGCTCGAACGCCCCGGGGGCCCGCTTGCCGCTCTCCCAGTCGTGCTGGAGGCTGCTGGTCTCCTGGCCTGCCTGCGCGTGCGCGCGCACGTTCGTCCACCACAGCTGGTAGGTGACGAACAGCAGCATCAGCACGCCGGTGGTGATGAACACCTCGCCGATCGCGCGGCTCGCGACGACCGAGGGGCTCGGCTTGCGCAGCCGCGCCTGGCGCCTGGCCTCGACCCGGGACAGCGGCCTTCCCGGCTCGCCACCGGACGCGCTCCCGGGCTCGCCACCGGATACGCTCCCGGTCTCCGACTGCGGGGTGCCCTCCCGGCCGCCTCCGCCGTGGCGGCCACCGCCGCGCCTGGCGGCCTTTCTGCGGGCCGCACGGCCACCGGGTGCGGGTTCGGGTGGCGATGGGGCGGAAGAGGTCGCAGAGGCGCCCAGGAAGCCGTTCTCGGGCCCCGGCAGCGGACCGGGGATGCGCAGCGCCACCGTCTCGTCGTCGGAAGCGGGGATCCGCAGCGCCACGGTCTCGTCGCCGGCAGGGGCGGTCCGCAGCGCGACGGTCTCGTCGTCGGCAGCGGCCCGGTGCGCACCGGCCCGGCCGTCGTACGGGTCATGCGGCTCATGCGGCGTGTGCGGCGTGTGCGGGCCGCCGTACGGCGGCGGCGCGGTCGCCTGACCGTCCAGGTGAGGCAACCGCGCCGTCGGAGGATCGTCCGCGCCCGCGAGCGAGGCGTGCCCGGAGGACTCGTAGGGCGCCTCGCCGTACACGTCCTCGCGCTCGGGGCGCAGCGAGGTCACGCCGAGGCCCTGCCCACCACCGGGGCGAGCCCCGCCGACCTCGCCACGGCGTCCCTGTCACCGCACTCCACCAGCCAGTTGGCCAGCATCCGGTGCCCGTGCTCGGTCAGCACCGACTCGGGGTGGAACTGCACGCCCTCGACCGGGAGTTCACGGTGGCGCAGGCCCATGACGATCCCGTCCTCGGTGCGCGCCGTGACCTCCAGCTCGGCCGGCACGGTGTCCGGTTCGGCGGCCAGGGAGTGGTACCGGGTCGCCGTGAAGGGTGAGGGGAGGCCCGCGAAGACGCCCCTGCCCCCGTGCTCCACGAGCGAGGTCTTGCCGTGCAGCAGCTCGGGCGCCCGGTCCACCACACCGCCGTACGCCACCTGCATCGACTGCATGCCGAGGCACACGCCGAACACCGGGACGCCCGTGGCGGCGCAGTGGCGGACCATGTCCACGCAGATGCCCGCCTCCTCCGGCGTACCGGGTCCGGGCGACAGCAGCACCCCGTCGAAACCGTCCTGCGCATGCGCCGTCGACACCTCGTCGTTGCGCAGCACCTCGCACTCGGCACCCAGCTGGTACAGGTACTGGACGAGGTTGAAGACGAAGCTGTCGTAGTTGTCGACGACGAGAATCCGTGCAGTACTCACTGGTTGTCCACCGTCACATCGTTGAAGGGCAGCAGTGGCTCGGCCCACGGGAACACGTACTGGAAGAGGACATAGACCACGGCCAGGGCGAGTACGAGTGAGATCAGTGCCTTGACCCACGCGTTCCCCGGCAGATGCCGCCAGATCCAGCCGTACATGCCGTCCCTTCCGTTCCTCCACGGCACCTGACTCACGCCGTACCCGCACCAGACTAACGGCGCAGCGCCGCTGGTTGGCCTGACTCCACGGGCCGGGTGGAGTCCAGATGCGCCCAGACGATCAGCCGGTGGCTGTGTCCCCACTCCGGATCGCACGTGGTCAGCGTGAGATACCGGCCCGGACGGGTGTACCCGGACTTACGTGGGACAGGGTCGATCACCTCGATGTCCGCCGGAACGGTTTTGTAGGGCCCTTTGTCGATCCGATACGTGAACCAGTTCGTACCGTCCGTGAGCACCACCGCGTCGCCGGGCCGCAGCCGCGGGAAGTCCTTGAAGGGGTCGCCGTAGGTGCGCCGGTGTCCGGCGACCGCGAAGTTGCCCTCCTGGCCGAGCCGCGCGGTCCCCGCGTAGTGGGCCAGGCCCTTCGCCAGGACGTCGGTGCCGGTGCCCTCCAGGACCGGCTTGTTCCAGCCGGGTCCGAGCCGCGGGATGTACATGATCGCGAAGGGGCGGCCGTAGTGGTACGACACCGGCGGCTTCGGCGCGCTCCCGGCGGCCGTCGCTCCGCCGCCCGCCGGGGCGAGGCTCCCCGTCGACCACCGCCGGTGCAGCTGGTCGATCTGGTCGCTCATGGCGCCGTCGGCCCGCACACCGGTCCAGAACAGCACGTAGACGACGAAGAGCACGATCAGGGCCCCGACGGTGATGCACAGTTCGCTGACGGTCCTGACGATCACGCGCACCGGCGGCTCCTGGACGGACGGCTCCTGCACGGGCTTCGCGCTGCCGCACACGGCTACGCGCCACTGCACAGGTTTCGCGCTGCCGCACGGGCTTCGCGCTACCGCACAGGCTTCGCGTAGTGCAGATCCACTGTGCCCGAGTAGCCGGGGAGAGTCACCGTCCCGTCGTCGACGACTTTCCAGCCGAGGCCGTAGACGTTCACGTAGACCATGTAGGTCTGGATCGCCTTGCTCGCCGCGAGCGACTGCTTCAGCCTGTCCGGGTCCCCGACCGCGGTGATCTTGTATGGCGGCGAGTACACCCGGCCCTGGAGGATCAGGGTGTTGCCGACGCAGCGCACGGCGCTGGTGGAGATCAGCCGCTGGTCCATGACCTTGACCCCCTTGGCCCCGCCCTGCCATAGGGCGTTGACCACGGCTTGCAGGTCCTGCTGGTGGATGACCAGGTAGTCGGGCTGCGGCTCGGGGTAGCCGGGGAGCTTGGCGGTGGCGTTCGGCGGGGCGTCGTTGAGGGTGACCGTGACCGCGTCACCGGTGACCTTCTGGGTTCCCGCGCTCTTCTCCAGGCCGCTGATCCGCTCGTCCTGGGCCTTGGTGCTGCCGTCGTCGCTCTCGGCGAGCGCGTCGACGTTGCCGCGCAGTGTGCCGTTGCCCTCGTCCAGCTCCTTGTTCTTGTGGCTGCGCTCCTGGATCAGGTCGGACAGCTTGAGCAGGGAGCCGTCCTGGCGGATGTCGGTGCCCTTGGCCGTGTCGAAGCTGGTGAAGAAGATGAGCCCCGCGAGGGCGAAGACGGCGGCGGTCAGGATCCGCACAGGCCGCACGGACCGCACCGGCCGCTGGTGCGGGCCGCGCGCGGAACCGGAACCCGTTGCTCCCGTCGCGGGGGAGTCGGCAGAATTGCTCAACGTACCCTTATCTCCTTCGGCGCCGCGGAAGCACTACGCTAACGGACGCCCGGGGGAGCACTGAGTGTGCCCTTATCTGTCCCCTTGTACGCTGCCCCGAGCCCGACCCAGTTACCTGCGCGGCCACGCAGCGCATCGACAGGAGAGACCCTCGTGCCGAAGTCACGTATCCGCAAGAAGGCCGATTTCACGCCGCCGCCCGCGAAGCAGACGCAGGCGCTCAAGCTCGACAACCGTGCCTGGGTCGCTCCGGTCATGCTGGCCATGTTCGTCATCGGTCTTGCCTGGATCGTGGTCTTCTACGTGACCGACGGTTCGCTGCCGATCGACAGCCTGGACAACTGGAACATCGTGGTCGGCTTCGGCTTCATCGCCGCCGGCTTCGGTGTCTCCACGCAGTGGAAGTAGCGCACACCCGCGGGCTCTGCCCAAGGCCTCGTCGCTGAGTTATCCACAGGATGAGCTTCGTCCACACCCCCCTGGGGAAAAGACTACGATCTGTGGATAACTCATCGGCGGTTGACGCCGGTGTGACTGCCCTACCGGCCTCGAACACTCCTGCGCCCCCTGCCTGACCTGCGGAAACCCATCCGAGCGACAGGGGGCACAGCTGTACCCACACGCTATGCACAAGATCCGGCACGAACTGTGGACAACGGTTCGGTATCAGGTGAGCTGAGCGGTCCTGACCAGCGTGAGCACCACCACGACGGCGAGCACCAGGGCGCAGGCGCCGTACTGGATCAGGGTCCGCTTCTCGCGCGGGGCGTGGACCATCGCGTAGCCGACGGCGACACCGGCGACGAGACCGCCGATGTGGGCCTCCCAGGCGATGTTCGGCACGCCGAAGGTGATGACCAGGTTGACCACCAGCAGGGCGATGACCGGGCGCATGTCGTAGTTGAGGCGGCGCATGAGGACGGCGGTGGCGCCGAAGAGGCCGAAGATCGCGCCGGAGGCACCGTACGAGGGCTGGTTGGGCGCGGCGATCAGATAGGTGAGCGCGCCACCGGCCAGGCCGGAGACGAAGTAGAGCGCGAGATAGCGGGCGCGGCCGAGCGCGGCTTCCAGGGGGCCGCCGATCCACCACAGGCTGAGCATGTTGAACAGGATGTGGACGATCCCGCCGTGCAGGAACATCGAGGTCAGCAGGCGGTAGTACTGGCCTTCGGCGATGCCCTGCACTCCGGAGAGGGGGTACGCGTAGGCGTGGCCGATCAGGTCGAACCGGTTGGTGAAGGTGTCGCCCACGCTCTGCTGGACCAGGAAGAGGGCGATGTTGATCCCGATGAGGATCTTGGTGACCAGCCGGGGGTCGGCCGCCTTCGTGCCTCCGGCGATCGTGCGGGGCCGGGACGCGGCCGGCGGATGGCCCGTGCCCGCGTCGCCGCGGACGCAGTCCGGGCACTGGAAGCCGACGGAGGCGCTGACCATGCACTCGGGGCAGACCGGGCGTTCACAGCGGGTGCAGCGCACGCCGGTCTCGCGGTCCGGGTGCCGGTAGCACCCGGGCAGGCTCCGGGCGTCGTCCTGTGCACTGCCTGCGGCCTGCTCCATGAGATCCCCTGTTCGTCTCGGGATGTCTCCCGGCATTACCCCGTCCCGCTCATCCTTACGGACGAGCGGGGCATTTTGTTCCCTGCCGGGCTCAGCTGTCGCGCTTCTCCACGACGACCGACTCGATGACGACGTCGTTCACCGGCTTGTCGTTGCCGCCGGTGGGGAGGGCGGCGATGGCGTCGACGACGCGCCGGCCGGCCTCGTCGGCGACCTCGCCGAAGATCGTGTGCTTACGGTTGAGCCAGGTGGTCGGGGAGAGCGTGATGAAGAACTGCGAGCCGTTGGTGCCGGGGCCGGCGTTGGCCATGGCGAGCAGGTAGGGCTTGCCGAAGTTCAGGTCGGGGTGGAACTCGTCCGCGAAGTCGTAGCCGGGGCCGCCGATGCCGTTGCCGAGCGGGTCGCCGCCCTGGATCATGAAGCCGCTGATGACCCGGTGGAAGATCGTGCCGTCGTACAGCTTGTCCTGGGTGACCGCGCCGGTTCCCGGGTGTTTCCACTCACGGCGCCCCTCGGCGAGTTCCACGAAGTTCCTCACGGTCACCGGCGTGTGGTGGGGGAAGAGCCGGATGTCGATGTCGCCGTGGTTGGTCTTCAGGGTGGCGTAAAGCTGCTCGGCCACGTTCTGCCTTCCGTTGTCTTTCCGGGGTGTCCCGATCCTCGCACGGACCGGCGTCGGCGTCGCCGGACCGGCCATGAGTTCCGGCGGGCGGGGAGCGCGCCGCGGTGATTCGTGGCAGTGTCGTCAACAGGCTTGTCTTGCCCGGATTGCATCGCTTACGCAGCGATCGGCACCCGTATGCCCGCTCACGCATGCCTCATGGGCCTCGGGAAGGCATGATCCGTAAAAGGGTGGAAAGTCGAAATATCGTACGCCACCGAGGAGGAGGATCCCGTGACCCGCATCGAGAGCGTGCGCGCCGCGACCGGTTCGGCGAAGGACAGCGTGCTGCACGCCGCGGAAGTGGTGGCACCTTACGCCGACACGGCCAAGGAGCGTGCCGCGTACTACGCGCAGGAGGCCCGCGTACGGCTCGCGCCCGTGGTGTCGCAGGCGGCGGAACAGGCCCGCGTGCACTACGACGCCCGCCTCGCCCCGCGTCTGGAGCTGGCCCTGGAGCAGGCTCGTGCGCATGTGCCGCCGAAGGTGGACGAGGCCGCGCAGGAGGCGGCCGTCCTGACCCGTCGTGCCGCCCGGCAGGCGGCCGAGTACTCGCGTCCGAAGATCGAGCAGGCGGTGGCGGCCGCCGGTCCGGTGGCCGACGAGGCCGCCGCGCGCGGTGCCGCCGCGCTTGCCGCGCTGCGCGGCAATGTCTCGGCACAGGACATCCAGAAGCTGGCCCGGCGCAATCAGCGCCGGTGCCGGGCCGGTCGTGCCGTGAAGTACCTGGCGGTTCTGGGCGTGCTGGCGGCGGGTGCCGTCGCCGCCTGGAAGTGGTGGGACAAGCAGGCCAACCCGGACTGGCTGGTGGAGCCGCCCGCCGCGACGGAGGTCCCGGAGTCGGGCCGGCTCAGCTCGGTGGACGGCAAGGGCCCCTCGGTGCTGGACCCCGAGGTCCAGGCGAAGCAGGACGAGGAGGAGCCCACCGACCGCGACGACGACAGGTGAGGCGACCGAGCCCTGGGGCGGACGACGCGTGCGGGTCGTCCGCCCCAGGGTGTTTCACGTGAAACCCGACCCCGGCCACCCAAGTGCGTCACGTCAATGCGTGAGGAGCTCTACCGACAGCGAGAAGGTGCGAGGCTGTACAGAGAAGAGCGGGATGCGCGTCTGCGAGCCGCGCGGCCTCCAAAGCGGCCCGGAACAGAGGCGAGTTCCCTATCGTTCCCTGGGTGTATTGTTCCGTTCCCTTGAGCACGGCCCACGCCGGACCCTCGACGTTGTGCAGTTGGACGTCATCAAGCCCGGCTTGCGTCAGTTCCTCGGCCAGTTCTTGCGGGGTGTGGAAGTAGACGGTGCTGAAGCCCTTGCTCCCCGGCTCGTGGAAGCCGGTCCTGAGCCGCTCACGCACGGTGTCGCGGACGATCTCCTTGTCGAGCCGCGTCGTGGCGACATGCTCGAACAGCGTGGCGTACCTCCCGACCGCCGCAGCCGCTATGAGACCGCCGGGCTTGACGACACGCAGGGCTTCGGCCAGCGCCCGGTCACGCTCGGCCCGCTCGGGCAGGTGGTAGAGAGGCCCGAGCAGAAGGACCACGTCGTATGAGTGGTCAGGGGCCGTGAGGTTGCGAGCGTCTCCTATTTCGACTGTCGCTCCAGTGGTGGCCGCATGGCTCACATGGCGTGGGACGGGATCGACGACGTGAACGAAATGACCGTCCTTTACCAGCCAACGGGCATGCGTTCCTGGTCCTCCGCCGACATCCAGCACTCTTGCCCGGCCGGAGGGCAAATAGCGTCTCAGGATCTCCTGGGTCCGGAGGAGTTCGAGCAATCCATCAGCGCTTGAGGTCAGGCGTTCCGACTCGTCGATGGTGTTTCCATAGAACTCCAGCAACTCGGACGAGACGTGCGGTTCCGCCGTGACAGATGAGACTTGAGGCACTGATGTCATGGCCGGAATGATTCACCGGCCCCCGCCCGCCTGTCCAGAAGATCTGACCATCTGCTTGACTGAACCTTCACCTTGAGCATGAACACTTGGCGACTGGAATCTGAGGTTCCAGAAGAAGCGGCATCAAGGGCAGGCGGTTCGACCCAGTTCCGGTGCCTCGTGCGTGAGCTGGGGCTACGACTGAGCCGCGTACGCACCGGATCATCCTTCGACAACGCCGCCGCGGAGACCTTCCGAAGTCTGCCCGAAGGGGCAATCGGCACCTGGCCCGACCAGGCCACCGCCCGCGCCGAGGTCTTCTTCAGCGAGCCTTGCCCAGGCCGACGGTCACGCTCGGAGGGCCAAAAGCATGTCGAACGCCTCATCGACGCCCCCGGCGATCTGGATGGATTCTTTGTACGAGGAATCCAGAAAGCCTTCCTTTGCCGCCACGGAAAGGAAATCGGTCAGTACATCAAAAAATCCGCGCACATTGACGACGACCACCGGTTTCTGGTGCAGCCCGAGCCTCCTCCAGGTCACTATTTCCATAAGCTCGTCCAAAGTACCGAACCCGCCGGGCAGTACTGCGAATGCGTCCGAAAGCTCGTACATCTTCGCTTTGCGCTCATGCATCGATGGAACGACTATGAGTTCACCGCTCTCGACATCCGATTGCTCGACGTCGAACAGCTCCCCGGGTGTGACCCCTATGACCGGGGCTCTGCCCGTACGAGCCGCCGCGGCCACGGCCCCCATCAGGCCCGCGCTGCCACCGCCGTAGACCAGCTCCGCCTTGTTCCGAGCCAGAGCGGCGCCGAACTCCGTCGCCATCTGCATGTAGTGGGGGTCCGCTCCACGAAGAGACCCGCAGAAGACGCCAACGCGGAAACGGGGCTCGCGCATCGTTGAATTACGGGGTGCCTGGTCCATCGCTTGCCCTCGTCTCACCCTGGAAGATGGAGCTGAATATGACCTCATCATCCGGCCGATGTCAACGAATGTGACCAAGCGTCAGCAGGCCTCTCATCGTGGGTAGTTCCGCAGGTCAGCAGGGTGTGGACCGACGTGGACCGACCTGGACCGACGGCGCCGGCACCCGGCGGTCGGGTCGGCACGCCTGTCGGGTCCGGCCTCGACCCGCGTGGTCCGAACCAGGGGACCATATTGCCCGGAACATCCTTTTTGCACTTAACGCACATATCACCCTTGATGCCGGTGAGGCGTTCGACGCGGGCGAGGGGGCGAAAGGCCCGAACATCGCCTCCTTGCGGCGCCGGTCCACAACGGAACCTTCACCCCGAGTCCGCCACCAGAAGCGGCGAAAGACCCCCTCCGATCCACGTTTCCGCAGGTCAGAGGGGGTCTCATCGAGTGGAGCCTAGGGGAGTCGAACCCCTGACATCCGCCATGCAAAGACGGCGCTCTACCAACTGAGCTAAGGCCCCGCACAGACGCAACCGGCCGGAGAAGTGATGTCTCCGGCGGCGCCGCAGACCCAGAGTACCGGGTCACCCCCGGTATCCCGCAAAAAGATTGGGGGTCCCCGCGGATGACCACGCTCCGTAAGATGCTCGACGTGGTTCGCGGCAGCGAACCGTGGTTTTTCTGGGGAAGCGATGGGGAGACGCAATGGACGCCGCACAGCAGGAAGCGACCGCGAGAGCGCGGGAACTGCAGCGGAACTGGTACGGAGAGCCACTGGGGGCGCTCTTCCGTAAGCTCATAGACGATCTCGGGCTCAACCAGGCCCGGCTCGCGGCGGTCCTCGGACTGTCCGCTCCGATGCTGTCCCAGCTGATGAGCGGTCAGCGGGCCAAGATCGGCAATCCCGCGGTGGTCCAGCGGGTGCAGTTGCTGCAGGAGCTGGCGGCGCAGGCCGCTGACGGCAGTGTCAGCGCGGCCGAGGCCATCGAGCGGATGGACGAGATCAAGAAGTCTCAGGGGGGCTCGGTGCTCAGCAACACCACGCATACGACGAACACTTCGGGGGCTCCGACGGTCAAGCGGGTGGTGCGCGAGATCCAGTCGCTGCTGCGCTCCGTGGCCGCCGCCGGCGACATCATCGACGCCGCCGACACGCTCGCCGGAAGCCACCCCGAGCTGGCAGAGTTCCTCCGGGTCTACGGCGCCGGCCGTACCTCCGACGCGGTCGCGCACTACCAGTCCCACCAGAACTGACCGCACGGCCCGGTTCCGGAGGGGTCCGGGACCGGGCCGAGGCGGCGGTTCGGGGGGCGAAGCGCCGGGGGCGCGGGGTCGTATCACTCATCGGGGGTCACCTCTCGTTTCGGGGGGAAGCAGCATCCAGGGGGAAGCAGCAACCGGGGGAGCGAAAGCGGCAAGGACAGCACAGACAGCAAGGGAAACAAGGGGACCGCAGAAGCGTCGGGCCGGAGCGGGTCGGGCCGGGGGAGGAGCGGCGGACTGCCATGGGTGAGGTCTTCGCCGGCCGGTACGAGCTGGCCGACCCGATCGGGCGGGGCGGTGTGGGCGCCGTCTGGCGTGCGTGGGACCACCGCCGTAAGCGGTACGTCGCCGCCAAGGTGCTCCAGCAGCGTGACGCCCACGCGCTCCTTCGCTTCGTGCGGGAGCAGGCCCTGCGCATCGACCATCCCCATGTGCTGGCCCCGGCCAGCTGGGCCGCCGACGACGACCAGGTCCTGTTCACCATGGACCTGGTCGCCGGCGGCTCACTGGTCCACCTCGTCAACGACTACGGCCCGCTGCCCGCGTCCTTCGTCTGCACCCTCCTCGACCAGCTCCTGTCCGGACTCGCCGCGGTGCACGCCGAGGGTGTCGTCCACCGCGACGTCAAACCGGCCAACGTGCTGCTGGAAGCCACCGGCACCGGCCGGCCCCGGCTCAGGCTGTCCGACTTCGGCATCGCCATGCGGCTCGGCGAGGTGCGGCTGACGGAGACCAACCTGGTGGTGGGCACGCCCGGATACCTGGCGCCCGAGCAGATGCTGGGGGCCGAACCGGACTTCCCCTCCGACCTGTTCGCCGTGGGCCTGGTCGCGCTCTATCTGCTCGAAGGGGCCAAGCCCGACGCCAAGGCCCTCATGCAGTACTTCATGGAACACGGGACGCCCGGTGCGCCCAAGGGCATCCCCGAGCCGCTCTGGCAGGTCGTCGCCACGCTGCTCCAGCCCGATCCGGCGGCCCGCTTCCGCACCGCCACGGGGGCGCGCAAGGCGCTCGCCTCCGCCGCGGAACTCCTGCCGGCTCCCGGCCAGGACCATGAGCCGATCGAGATCTTCGACCAACTCGGGCCACTGCCCTCGGGGTTCAGCCCGGACGGCCCACTCAAGCGGGCCTCCGGAGTGCGCGAGCCCCCGGCCGCGGGTTCGGACTTCACCGCGAACTCGGTTGCGGGGGCCGGTGGTTCGTCCCACGATCCGCGCACGGGCGCGCAAGAGGAACGCCTCCCGACGCCTCCGACGCCTCCGACCCCCTCCATGTCGGACACCGGAAGCTTCCATCTCCCGCCTCCGCGGCCGGAGATGACGCCGCCCGCGGACGTGACGCCCGTGCTGGACGTGCCTCCGGCTCCGGACCGGGTCGCCCCGTTCCCGGACATGCCTCCCCACGTCCCCACTCCCACCTCATGGCACCCCGCCACCGTCACACCCACACCCACACCCACCGTCACACCCACACCCACCGTCACACCCACCCCCACGCCCCCGGCACCGCCGCACACCCCCACCGCCGCGTACCCGGCCCAGGCTCCACCGCCCCTGCCGACGCCCCGGCCGGCACCCGCCCGCCGGGGACGCCGAGCGCGCCGGAAGAGCCGGCGTCCCGGGCCGCCGGCCAAGGTCGCGATCCCGGTGCTGCTGCTCGCGCTGGCCTGCTACGCCGTGGGCTTCTGGGCGCTGGCCCGCGTCTGAGTGCGGCGGGCCGTCAGCGTCCACACGGCGAGGAGCAGGAGCAGCGCGGTACCGGTGCCGATGCCGCCGACCGCGAGCGCCGTCATCGTCGTACCGCCGCCATCGGAGCCGTCCACGCTCCCGGCACCGCCGTAGCCGCCGGCGCTTCCCACGCCTCCGATGCCGCCCACGCCTCCGGTGAGCGCCTCCGCACGGTCGCGTGCCGAGATCGTGAACACGTCGCCGGGCACGGGTGACCCGGCGTAGTCCGGACCGGCGTGGGCCTGCCCGTCGAGGCGGACACGCAGCGTCACCCCGAACGGCCCCTGCCCGAACGTGCCGCTCATCTGCGAACTCAGATGCAGGACCAGGTAGTACTCGCCCGCGAACCGGACGGCGCCGACCCGGGCGACGGCCGCGTACCGGTTGGCGTACTCCACGGGCGGCACGGGGTCGAGGGAGGCGCTCTTCGGGGCGCCGGTGTAGCCGAGGGAGGCGGCGTCGACGTAGCCGCGGACGGGGTTGTGGAGGGTCAGGTTCAGGGCGCCGCCGACATAGCCGTGCCCGGGGGCGCCGGCCAGTTCGGCGGTGGCCTGGAGTCGGCGGCCCCAGTCGACGGGCACCTTGTAGAAGAGGGTCTGGCCGGGGGCGATCCGGGTGCTCCAGACGCCCTGGCCGAGCGCGCGCGCCGTGGCGAAGCCGGTGCCGCCCGAGCGGTCCCGGGGTTCACCGGCGAGCGGCTCCGGGGACGCGGAGTCCCAGGCTCCCGGCGGCGTGGTGGCCCCGGCCTTCGCCGGTCCCGGCTCCGTGACGGGCGTGATCTCCAGGTCCCAGCGCGGCGCGGGGGGCGCGGCGGCCGACACCTCGGCGTCCCGGCGTTCGACACGCAGGTAGTAGGTGCCCGCGCCCCGGCACAGCGTCCTGCCGGTCTCGCGCTGTCCCAGGGCGGTGACCGGACGCGCGCTGAGACCCGCGCCGAAGAACGCGGAACCGTAGGAACAAGGGGTGCCGCGGGCGTCCTGGACCGACACGCGGACGCCGTCGGTGGCGGAGACGGGGGTGCCGGCCGGGGGTACGGCGGTGACGGGGACGTAGGCCGTGTCGGAGGCGTCGAGGTCGAGGCGGTAGTACAGCACGCCGCTCCCGGGCAGGGAGCCGCGGTAGGTCCGGCCGGGCTCCAGCCGGGGAGCGCCCGCGGTCCCGGTCGTGCCGGTGACGGGACGGGCGTCCGGCGCGAAGGCGTACGTCTCCTGCCCGGCCGTGCCGGCGACGGCGGTCGCGCCCGGCAGCGCGGCCACGGCACACAGGGCGACGGCCCCCAGGAGCGCGGCACGAGCACGAGCCGCAGCCCACCGCACGGCCCGCGCCACGGTCCACCCCACGACCGACCCGACGGCCGACCCCACGGCACACCCGACGACCGACCCCACGGTCCGTCCCTCCCGGACCCGTGCGACACGCCCTCGCGTCGTACGCCCTCGCCCCCGCACGTGACACCCCCCGTCGCTCCGCTCCCGCCCGTGTCCGGCAGTGGCCGGCCGTATCCAGCCGTCGCCCATCCTGCCCCGGGTGTGCTTGGGCCATCCGTGGATTTCGTGCGGCCGTCCGAAACAGTCGCAGGCACGCGCCCAGCAGCCGCCCGAAAAGTCCGCCCCGCCCGGGAACGCGTACACCACACTCCGGAACCCGGCAACACGAAGCGCACCGTGCGCACCGCGCACCCGGACGGGTCATGCGAGGCGACCGCCGGGCAACGCAAAAGCCCCGGCCGCACACGGCGGCCGGGGCTTGCTCAGTATGGGTGTCGGGAGTCAGGAACCCGCGGGCACGGAGTCGGTCGCCTCCGTCCACAGGTCCTGCTCGGCGCGATCCGCCTGAATCTGGCGGTACACGAGGAGACCGCCGATGGCGGCCAGTGCGACCAGGAGCAGCTTCTTCACCGCGCGACCTCGTCTTTCGTTGACGTAGGGGACCTCTGCCGCCCGACTATACACACCGACCGATATCGGTCGGTGACCCGCGTCGGCCCCCAACTCCCGCCTCCGGCAGCGCAATAGACCAGGTCGGCGCACCTTCCGATCGGAGGGTGATCACACCTCCACACACCGTTGCGCTGCTCCCCCTTCGTTCGCTCTCACCAGCTTTTGAGGGTTTTACGACCTTCTTGCACCCATCCGAGTGGTGTTCATCTGAAGTTCGACGCGCCGCGGGCGTCGGTCCACCACATCCCGGCCCACATACACATCATGAGGAAAGTACGCAAATCGCCCAACCCGAAAGTGAGGGGCCATGACCAACAACAAGGTCATGAAGCTGTGGACCGCCATCGTCACCGCCTTCCTCGCGCTGTTCACGGCGCTCGGACTCGTCACCGCCACCACCGCCACCACGGCCGCGGCGGCACCGCAGACCGAGAAGCCCGTCCCCGCCGCAGCGCATCGCACGGCCCCGGTGATCCCGGCGATGAACCACTGGCTCTGGTCCCAAGCCAGGGCCCTGCCCCCCACGATGAAGCAGCGGATCCGGGCCGAGGCCCACGGAAGGACCCCCGGCTGCCGGCACCGCCACCTCGACGACACGGAAGCCGAGACGCAGGACGCGCACCAACACCGGGCGACGGAACAGCTCGACTGCTGACCCCCCGGTCGCAGCACCCGGTACCGCAGACGTCTCGACACCACGGCGACTTGCGTACGCATGAGTCGAAACGGAACGACCCCTGGCTGCCCTCGGCCAGGGGTCTTGCGCTGTTCGGACACCACCCGTCCGT